>DATAIA010000433.1:0-17334 GCA_036262895.1 Xanthobacteraceae bacterium | reverse complement strand
AAGGTTTGAAATCGGCACCACAACACGCCATGGCCATCGATCGTGCCTGCTGGCAAGGCGAGGCAGTGGCCGCCGTCGTTGCTAAAACCCGCGCTATCGCGGAAGACGCAGCCGAACTCGTGGCGATCGACTACGAAGAGTTGTCCGTCGTCACCGACATGGAGACGGCGCTCGACAGCTCAACCCCCATCATCCATCCGGAACTTGGCGACAATCTCGCCTTTGAGCGCAAGATCGATGCGGGCGAGGTCGATAACGCATTCGATACTGCGGATGAAGTGATTGAAACCACATTCGTGTTTGGCCGCCATACCGGCGTGACGCTTGAGCCACGCGCAATTCTGGCCGACTGGAATCAAGGCGAAGCGCGGTTGACCGTTTATCACGGCACGCAAGCCCCACACATGATTCAGAACATTGTCGCCAAACATCTCGGTCTTGAGGAAAACCAGGTTCGCGTGATCTGCCGGGATGTCGGCGGCTCGTTCGGGATCAAAGTCCACGTCTATGCCGACGAGATGGCGACCGTTGCCTTATCGAAAATGCTCAAGCGGCCGATTAAATTCGTGGCCGATCGCATTGAAAGTTTCGTCACCGATATCCACGCGCGCGATCATCGCGTGAAGGCGCGCATCGGCGTCAAACACGACGGAAGCATCACCGCATTTGAAATCGACGATCTCGCCGGCATCGGACCCTATTCGATGTACCCGCGCACCAGCGCCGTCGAAGCCAATCAAATCGTCAATCTGACCGGCGGCCCCTATACATGCCCAAACTATCGAGCGCGGGCCCGCGTTGTATTCCAGAACAAAAACGTGATGAGCCAATACCGCGCGGTCGGCCACCCGATCGCAACCGCGGTGACGGAAGGCCTCGTCGAACTTGCTGCTGCTAAGATCGGAATGGATCCGATCGAACTGCGCCGGCGCAATCTGATCCGCGATGACGCACATCCTTCTTCATCTGCATCGGGGTTGAAATTTGAAGCGCTGTCGCATCACGCATCACTCGACAAGCTGATTGCGATGATCGACTACGATGCATTGCGCCAAGAACAGAAGGCCATGCGGGCCCAAGGAATTTATCGCGGCATCGGTTTTGCTTCGTTCATCGAAATCACCAACCCGAGCGCCGCGTTCTACGGCGTCGGCGGCGCGCATATTTCCTCTCAGGACGGCGCGACCGTGCGACTTGATGCGAAGGGTGCCGTGTTCTGCCACACCGGCGTTACCGAACAAGGACAAGGCACCGATGCCATCATCGCGCAGATCGTTGCGAGCAGCTTCGGCGTGCCGATTGCGCAGGTGCGCGTGATCAGCGGCGACACCGATAACACGCCCTATGGCGGCGGCACCTGGGCATCACGTGCTGCGGGAATTGGCGGCGAGGCGGCATGGCAGGCCGGCAAAGCCTTGCGCGAGAATGTGCTTAGCGTCGCGGCCAGCATTCTCCAGGCCGATGCACGCGCGCTCGACATCAGAAACAGTGTCGTCGTCGATGCCGATAGCGGCCGCGAGCGCATTGAATTGAGTGAAGTCGCGCGCATCGCCTATTTCCGTCCGGATACGTTGCCGCCGGGATTCCAGGCCGAACTAATGGCAACGCGCCACTATGTGCCGCGCCAATATCCGTTTGCATTCACCAACGGTATTCAGGCTTCCTATGTTGAAGTCGATTGCGATACCGGTTTTGTAAAAATGCTGCGCCATTGGGTGGTCGAAGATTGCGGCACGGTGATCAATCCGCAACTCGTCGACGAACAAATCCGCGGTGGTGTTGTGCAGGGGCTCGGTGCCGCGTTGTTTGAACACTGCGTTTATGACGAGATCGGGCAATTGCTCAATGGCAACATGGCGGATTATCTGGTGCCAATGGCGGCCGAGATGCCCGATATCGATATCGGCCACGTGGTCTCGCCGACAAAGGAATCCGAAATCGGCGCGAAGGGCGCGGGTGAAGCGGGCACCGCCGGCGCACCTTCTGCCGTGATGAATGCCGTCAACGATGCGCTGCGGCCGCTGGCGGCGAAGTCGATCACCCAGATGCCGATGACACCAGGCGTCATCCTCGATGCACTCGGGAAAGTGTGATCGTTATTGCTGCGGAGTTGCGCGCCGCTCGCCCGAACGCCCTCTTCGTTCCGTCCTGATAAACGGTGGCGCGGATTCTTTCATTGTCCCGACCAGTTCCATCAGCTTGAGTGCATCAAACGGAGCGGCGCTTTTCTGATCGTTATCGAAATAACAATAGACACTCCGCCCCTCGGCTTTCCATCGTGACATTTGCCGCGCCCACGAACGCAAGGTACTTGGCGTATAGCGCCCCGAATAATCTCCTTGCGGACCGTGGCCGCGCACATAAACATGTTGGGCGGTCACCTCCCAGGGCGCAGGCGCAGCCCGATGATCCGACAAACACAGCGACACATTGAAGTCGCGGAGCACATCAAAGATCTTCGGCGCGTACCAACTCGAGTGGCGAAATTCGATCGTATACTGATGACGCGCAGGCAATTTTTTGAAGAACCGCGCAAGACGATCGCGATCCGCATGCATCTGCGGCGGCAATTGAAACAACCCCGGTCCAAATTTTTTACCGAGAAATTTCATCCGGCCGAATACCAGCTTGATGCTGTCATCGACATCCTTGATGCGGCGAAAATGAGTGATGTATCGCGATGCCTTCCAGGCAAACAGAAAATCGCCGGGTGTCTGATCGCGCCACGCCCTCACCGTATCTGCCGCAGGCAGCCGGTAGAACGAAGCATTGATTTCCGTGGTCCGGAAATACCTGGCATAAGCAGCGAGCAGCGCCTGGGCCCTTTCATCGGCGGCATAGAACGGCCCGCGCCATGAGGCATAGTGCCACCCTGAAGTGCCAATCCGAATTTCATTAATCATCTGAGCTCATGACGCCTCAAATCTTGGCGCGCAGCCCTACAGCCATGTTAAGAGCAGAGACGTTAACTCGGTTCCGCCGGTCTGAAGCTGCCATGTCAATTGTTCCGTCTCTCACCGAATTCCGCCGCATCGTCGTTAAGGTCGGCTCGTCTTTGTTGGTCGATGCCGCCGCCGGCCGCGTCAAACAGGCTTGGCTCGAATCGCTTGCCGCTGACATCGCCGATCTGCATGGACAAGGACGCGACGTTCTCGTCGTCTCCTCAGGAGCGATTGCGCTTGGCCGCAGCGTGCTCAAGCTCCCGTCGGGTCCGCTCAAGCTGGATGACAGCCAGGCCGCAGCAGCCGTCGGCCAGATTGCGCTCGCCCGCACCTGGGCTGAAATCCTCGGCGGCCATGGCCTGAGCGCCGGACAAATTCTGGTGACGCTCGGCGATACCGAAGAACGCCGGCGTTATCTCAACGCACGTTCGACGATTGCCAAGCTGCTCGAATTTCGTGCGGTGCCCGTCATCAACGAGAACGACACGGTGGCTACAAACGAAATCCGTTATGGCGACAATGACCGCCTGGCCGCCCGGGTCGCCACGATGGTGAGCGCCGATCTTCTGGTGTTGCTCTCCGACATTGACGGACTTTACGACGCACCGCCCGCCGGCAACGCCAATGCCAAGCTGATTCCAGTCGTTACGCGCATTACACCGGAAATCGAAAGCATGGCCGGCGCAAGCGAATCCGAACTGTCCCGCGGCGGAATGCTGACGAAAATCGAAGCCGGAAAAATCGCAACCACCGCCGGCACGCACATGGTGATCGCCTCGGGCCATATCGAGCACCCATTGCGCGCGATCATTCGCGGCGGTGCCTGTACATGGTTCCTCACCCCGGCCAATCCGGTGACGGCGCGCAAAAAGTGGATTGCCGGATCGCTTGAGCCGCGCGGCACCGTCTTTATTGACGCCGGTGCGGTTGCAGCACTGCGCCGGGGCAACAGCCTGCTGCCGGTCGGCATCATTCGCATCGAAGGCGAATTCAATCGCGGCGACGCGATCGTTGTACGCGGACCCGATGGCGCCGAGGTCGGCCGAGGTCTTTCGGCCTACGATGCTTCCGATGCCGCAAAGGTAATGGGCCGAGCCTCAAGCGACATCGTACAGATCCTCGGTTTCGGCGGCCGTGCCGAAATGATCCACCGGGACGATCTGGTACTCGGCGGGGAGTGAACCCCACGTCCACCGACATTCATTTTTTGTCATGGCCGGGCTTGTCCCGGCCATCCACGATCTGAGATTGCAGCATGAAAGGCGGCTGGGTTTACATCATGACAAACCGGCCGAACGGCACCTTGTACGTTGGTGTGACCAAGGGTTTACGGTCATAAAAACAATCAACTCAGCTGCAGGCCCAATAGCCTCCCCCTACCCCCTTCAAACATGCTAAGACCTGATGTCATGACCGCCTCGCTCAAGACCATTGATGGCACGACGGAAATCGCCGCAACGATGCACGACATCGGACGCCGGGCGCGGGCGGCGGCGCGCACGCTTGCGCTTGCCCCGAGCGAGCAGAAAAATGCAGCCCTGGCCGCAATGGCATCGGCCGTTCGTGCGCGCAGTTCAGAGATCCTCGCCGCCAATGCGGACGACATCACTGAAGCCAAAACCAATAATGCCACGTCGGCTTTTTTGGATCGCCTCGCACTCGATGATGCGCGCATCCAAGCCGTGGCCGACGGGATCGAAGTGGTGCGTAAACTGGCCGACCCAATCGGACATGTGATCGACCGCTGGACCCGTCCCAATGGCTTGGCCATTGAGCGTGTTCGTGTGCCGCTCGGCGTGGTCGGCGTGATCTATGAAAGCCGGCCCAACGTCACGGCGGATGCGGGCGCATTATGTCTCAAGTCCGGCAACGCGGTGATCCTGCGCGGCGGATCCGATAGTTTCCGCTCCTCACGCGCGATCCATGCCGCGCTGAGCGAGGGCCTGCAACAAGCCGGTTTGCCGGTCGATGCGATCCAACTCGTCCCGACCCGCGATCGGGCGGCCGTGGGATTGATGCTCGCGGGGCTCAACGGCGCCATCGACGTCATCGTGCCGCGCGGCGGCAAGAGCCTCGTCGGCCGCGTGCAAACGGAAGCTCGCGTTCCGGTCTTTGCTCACCTCGAAGGCGTCTGTCACGTCTATGTCGATAAGAACGCCGATCCGGACATGGCAAAGCACATCGTGCTCAATGCCAAGATGCGGCGCACCGGCGTGTGCGGTGCTGCGGAAACTTTATTGGTGGATCGCGCCGCAGCAGATCTTCAACTCAAGCCACTGATCGAAACGCTGATTGCTGCCGGCTGCGAAGTCCGTGGCGATAACGCAAGCCAAAGCGTCGACGCCCGGGTCAAACCGGCGAGCGAGGAAGATTGGTCGACCGAATATCTGGACGCTATCATCGCCGTGAAAGTTGTCGATGGCCTCGATGCCGCAATCGACCACATCGAGCGCTATGGGTCGCATCACACCGATGCGATCGTCACGAAGGATAACGCCGCTGCCGAACGCTTCCTCAGTGAGGTCGACTCCGCCATTGTGCTGCACAATGCCTCGACGCAGTTTGCGGATGGCGGCGAGTTTGGCTTCGGCGCGGAGATCGGCATTGCGACGGGCCGCATGCACGCGCGCGGGCCGGTTGGGGTCGAGCAGCTCACCAGTTTCAAATATCGCGTGCATGGCTCAGGTCAAACCAGACCGTGATCAAAATCCCACCGCATGCACCGGGTCTGAAAATCGGTCTGCTGGGCGGCAGCTTCAATCCGCCGCATGACGCTCACCGCGCGATCAGTTTGTTTGCTCTCAAGCGGCTGGGGCTCGATCGCGTCTGGTGGTTGGTAACCCCCGGCAATCCCTTGAAGGATACGCGCAAGCTGCCGCCGCTTTTTGAGCGCGTTGCCGCCGCGCGCCATGTCGCACGCAGTGGCCGGATTGACGTAAGCGGCATCGAAGCGCTTATCGGAACACATTACACCTATGAGACACTCGCTTGGCTCAAGCGCCATGTCCCAAGCGTGCATTTTGTTTGGATCATGGGCGCCGACAATCTTGCGAGCTTTCATCGCTGGAAGAACTGGCGCGGGATCGCGCGCCTGGTCCCAATCGCCGTGATTGATCGGTTCGGCGCAAGCCTGCGCGCACCGGCAACACCCGCCGCACAGACACTCGCACGCAAGCGATTGCCGGAGACGACCGCCCGCCATTTGCCGCGCTCCTCACCACCGGCCTGGATTTATCTGCATGGGTTAAAATCGCCGCTGTCATCGACGCAGCTCAGGACGCGTGCGACCGTTTGATACCGTCGTTCGGGCGTTCAAGTTTCGCCGTATTTACCAGAGTAAAATTCTTTCTTTATTCCAGGCAGAGCATGGTTGAATCGCTTAACCCCAAGCGCTTATCTTAATTGCGGCGAGCTCCGGGCCGGAACGCCGGGGCGTGGTACAGCGAAAGGGTAGGACCTCTGTCCAATCTCGCACTCTCCCGGGCGGCGTCACGTCGCCGGCCCGAGCCAGTCTCCAAAGCGCGTCCTAACGCTGACGAGACCCTGCAACTGGTCCTCGCATGTCTTGATAACGGCAAAGCCGAGGACACCATCACCCTGGATCTGCGCGGCAAGACATCGATCGGTGACTACATGGTGGTGACCTCCGGACGGTCGAACCGCCATGTGGCCGCAGTCGCTGAGCATGTCATGGAAGACCTCGCCAAGGCCGGGTTGCGCGGCCTGCGGGTCGAAGGCATGCCGCATTGCGACTGGGTGCTGATCGACGCGGGCGATGTCGTCGTCCATGTCTTCCGCCCGGAAGTCCGCGCCTTCTACAATTTGGAGAAGATGTGGGCACCTGGGAAACAGGACCAGCGGTCGAACTGAGACGTTGAGCGCAAGCATGATCCGGAAAAAGCTTGCACCCGCGTAGGCGGGTGTGATCACCGGTTGTCCGATAAGATCATGCTCAAAAATGGCTAGAGCGCGGTTGTAATTTTATTTCACGCTCTAGCGTTAGAGCGCTCTAGCGGCGCGGGGGAATATGAGGCTCGTTGTCGCCGCGATCGGCCGTCTCAAGCGCGGGCCGGAACGTGATCTTGCGGAACGCTATCGCGACCGCGCAGTAAAGTGCGGCCGCGGCATTGGCTTTCGCGGTATCGACGTTTTCGAAACCGACGAAAGCCGCGCACGCCGGGCCGATGATCGCGCCAACGAAGAAGCCGCCGCCCTTTCTGCGCTGATCCCCGAAAATGCCTTGATTATTGCACTCGATGAACGCGGCGAGAGCCTAGGGAGTGCGGCGCTTGCCGAGCGGCTCGGGCGCTGGCGCGATCAAGGACAACCTGCGGCAACATTCGTGATCGGCGGGGCCGATGGATTATCGGAAGGCCTGCGCAAACGTGCGAGCCTTCGATTGGCCTTCGGCGCGGCAACCTGGCCACACCAGATGGTGCGGATCATGTTGCTTGAGCAGCTCTATCGCGCGATGACAATTTTATCCGGTCACCCCTATCATCGGGAGTGAACTGATTCTCTGTTCCTCTTCCCGACCGAACTCAGGAGCATCCGACTTTGGAGCGGGAGGGAAGCAAATTTCTCGGCACGTTGCGCGAAAATAGGGATGCTATGCGGACGCAATCCAACAAACGATTTCGATTGATTCCAGTCATAGGCTTGTTGGCGCTGGCAACCCCGCTCGGCCCTTTGGCATTTGCTCAATCCGCCTCTCCACCCTTGCGTGGCAGCCTGTCTTCGCCGGCGACAGAGAAGGAAAGCGCAGGAGCGCCTCCGCGTGCCGCCAGGGAGCAAGAGCTTGAATCAGTCCGCGCCGAGCAGAAAAAAGCCGTCGAAAGCACAGCTAAGCTGAAAGCAGAAATCGAAGCGATCGGCGAGGATCGCCGCACCCTTCAGCAAGCGTTGATCACGACGGCATCCCGCCTGCGCAACGTTGAAGAGCGAATGACCGGAACCGAAATCCGCCTCAAAGCGCTTGAAAGCAACGAGTCGAATGTCCGCAAATCGCTTGCAAGTCGCCGCACGGTCATTGCGGAGATTCTCGGAGCGTTGCAGAGGATCGGCCGCAGACCGCCGCCAGCATTAATGGTGACGCCGGATGATGCACTGCAATCGGTGCGCACGGCGATGCTGCTTGGCGCCGTACTGCCGGAAATGCGTCACGATGCAGAGTTGCTGGCCGCCGACCTCGCCGAACTCAGCCGTGTTCGCAAGGAAAGTACGATCGAGCGCGACAACCTGACGCGCGATCTTGCCTCGCTCTCACAGGAGCGCCAGCGCATGACGCTGCTCACCGATGAGCGGCAGAAAAAACAGGCGGAGACCGAAAAGGCCTTGCAAGCCGAACAACAGCGGGCGATTGCCTTAAGCCGGCAAGCCGACAATCTCAAAGAGCTCATTGCCAAACTTGAGCAGGAGATCCCATCCGCCGCCCGCGCCTCTGCCGATGCCAAAGCAAGCGGAGATGCTGCGGCTATTAAGGATACCGGCCGGCTCGCCCCTGCCATTGCCTTTGCTTCCGCAAAGGGAGTTTTGCCGATGCCGGTTAACGGCGTGAAGATCCGGGATTTTGGTTCTTCTGATGGCCTTGGTGGGACGGAAAAAGGATTATGGGTCGCAAGCCGCGCCGCAGCACAGGTCACTGCCCCGTGTGACGGTTGGGTTGTCTACGCAGGCCCGTTCCGAAGTTACGGCCAACTCTTGATCCTGAATGCGGGCGGCGGGTATCATGTCCTATTAGCGGGGATGGAACGGATTTCCGTCGATCTCGGCCAATTCGTAGTCACTGGAGAACCGGTAGCGGTGATGGGGGGTGGGCCACAATCGGCAGCCGCCGTTGCGATTGGCTCCAGTCAGCCGGTTTTATATGTCGAGTTCCGCAAGGACGGAACACCAATTGACCCGAGCCCATGGTGGGCGACAAACGACAGCGAGAAGGTTCGCGGATAATGCGCAAGACTTCTTTGATTTTGCTCGGTGCGGCCGCAGGCATGGCGCTGACCCTCGTGGCGACCCAACCCCGCCTCGTCCTGTTCGGCGCAAGTGCAAAAGCCGCAGCAGCCGCTGACACCTATCGGCAGCTGAATTTATTTGGCGATGTGTTCGAGCGCGTGCGCGCCGACTATGTCGAAAAGCCCGATGACGGCAAACTGATCGAGTCCGCGATCAACGGCATGCTCAACTCGCTCGATCCGCATTCGAGCTATATGGATCCCAAAAGCTTCCGCGACATGCAGGTGCAGACGCGCGGCGAGTTCGGCGGCCTGGGTATCGAAGTCACCATGGAAGAGGGGCTCGTCAAGGTCGTGGCGCCGATCGACGATACGCCTGCAGCAAAAGCCGGCGTGCTCGCCGGCGACGTGATCACGCATCTTGATGATGAGGCCGTGCAAGGTCTGACCCTCAATCAGGCCGTCGACAAAATGCGCGGCGCGGTCAATACGAAGATCCGTCTGAAGATCATGCGCAAGGGACAGGACAAGCCGGTCGAAGTGACGATCGTTCGCGACATCATCCGCGTGCGTTCGGTTCGCTTCCACCCGGAAAGTGACGACATCGGCTATATCCGCATCACCCAGTTCACTGAACAAACAAGCGAAGGGCTGAAGAAGGCGATCAACGATCTCAGCAATCAGATCGCATCGGAAAAGCTCAAAGGGTATGTCCTCGATCTGCGTAACAATCCCGGCGGCTTGCTCGATCAGGCCATCTCGGTATCGGACGCTTTCCTTGAGAAGGGAGAGATCGTTTCGACCCGCGGCCGCAACGCAGAAGAAACGCAGCGCTTCAATGCGCGGGCCGGCGATCTCAGCAAGGGCAAGCCGATCATCGTCCTGATTAACGGCGGCTCAGCCTCTGCATCGGAAATCGTTGCGGGCGCTCTGCAGGATCATAAGCGCGCAACCGTTGTCGGCACCCGCTCGTTCGGCAAGGGTTCGGTGCAAACAATTATTCCGCTCGGCTCGGGCAACGGGGCGCTGCGTCTTACCACCGCACGCTACTTCACGCCGGCGGGACGCTCGATCCAGGCCAAGGGCATTTCGCCAGACGTTGAAGTGCTGCAGGATGTGCCGGACGAGCTCAAAACCCGCGCCGATACCAAGGGCGAGGCAGCGTTGCGCGGACACCTCAAAGCCGAGGGTGACGAGCAGACCGGATCGCAGGCCTACATTCCGCCCGATCCGAAGAACGATAAGGCATTGAACATGGCCTACGACCTGCTGCGTGGAACCAAGGTCAATGCCGCCTTCCCGCCCAATCAAAAGGCCGCCGTGCCGAACTAACGGAAGGCCGCAATCCATGCGGAAACGGGGCAGCTGTGCTGCCCCGTTTGCTTTTGGGACGCCTATCGAACGACGCCGACCGGCAAGCCACGGCACGCCAGAGTGGCCTTCCCGCATGCTAGACTTCGCCCGCATGATTCGCGGGGGCTCACGACCGTGGCAGCGGATGATCTAGACACCCCTTTGGGCCAACCGGATTCTCCCTCAACAAGGAAAGAATCCGCGCGCGAGCAATCGCGAAAAAAACGGCGACTGATGCTTCCGATCGCCATTCCGCAGGCGATTGCCGGAACGCTGGCGCTCTGTCTCGCCATCTTCGGGCTTTGGGTACTGCTGGTCGACGATCCTCTCGGCGGGGAACCCATTGCAGTGATTGCAACAAATTCACGCGAGTCCGCCGCAGCGCCGCGCAAGGGCGAGGCCGGCGAAAAACCACTGATGCCTGCAAAATCCGCCGATATGGCGAGTGCCAAAACAGGCCACCTGGAGAAAGCGCCCACGCCAATTGATGAAAAAAAAGGCGATGCGAAAGCAGGCGATGCAAAGACAGTTACGATCATTGATGGAATGAGCGGCAAACGGCAGGAAGTGCCATTGACCGCGGCCGAACGCACTCCGGGATTCCTCGATCAGCGCGTCACAGAAAATTCCCGGCACGGCCCTATTCCCAAGGTCGGCGACGACGGCATCCGCCCCGCCGACGTTTTTGCGCAGCCGGTCAAAACCGCTACTGGCAAAACGGAGGGCCCCCGCATCGCCCTGGTAATCGGCGGCCTCGGCGTAAGCGCGATTGGCATCTCCGAGACGCTTGCAAAGCTTGGACCTGCGGTCACGCTGGCGTTTGCGCCTTACGGCACCGATCTTCAGCGATGGGTGACACGCGCCCGCGGCGAGGGTCATGAAATATTATTGCAAATTCCGATGGAGCCATTTGATTACCCCGATAACGACCCGGGGCCGCAAACGCTTCTGACCACACTGGCTCCCGACCAAAATGTCGACCGGCTGCATTGGTCCATGAGCCGCTTTCAGGGTTACGTCGGCATCGGCAACTACATGGGTGCGCGCTTTACCGCGACCGAAGCAGCCATTGTGCCGGTGCTGCGCGACACGGCAAAACGCGGCTTGATCTATTTTGATGACAGCACGTCACCGCGCAGCGTGGCCGGCCAGATCGCGGGCGCCAATACCATGGCCTTTGCCAAAGCGGACGTGGTGCTCGATGTGGTGGCCAATGCGGTCGATATCGATGCGGCGCTGGAAAAGCTTGAGACAATCGCACGCGAGCGCGGCACTGCTGTGGGAATTGCAAGCGCGTTGCCCGTCTCAATCGAACGCATATCGAACTGGATAAAAACGCTGGAGAGCCGCGGCGTCTCTCTGATTCCAATCAGCGCCGTTGCGGCCAAGCCGAAATCGAGTTGAATGCGCTTGATGAGGGCGTTTCCAAGCAAAGCACGTCCTCGGACTTGATCCGGGGACATGCCCTTGGACAGATCCCGGCTAGCTACCCGGCTCGCGTAAAGAAACGCGTTGCAACAAAACAATCAGGAACTAAGCCGTATGCCTTCCCACGAACAACGTCCCTATCGTCCCTGCGTCGGCATGATGGTGCTCAATCGCGATGGATTGGTCTTTATCGGCCAGCGCAAGAATGGACCCGAGCAGGTCGACAACATCCATCTCTGGCAAATGCCGCAGGGCGGTCTCGATCCCGGCGAAGATCCATATCGCGCGGCGATAAGAGAGCTTCAGGAAGAAACCGATATCCGCTCGGTCGAGCGGCTGGCGGAATCAAGCGACTGGTTTGCTTATGACCTGCCCGCAGCTGTCGCGGCAACCGCGTGGGGCGGCCGCTATCGCGGTCAAACCCAGAAATGGTACGCGCTGAAATTCACCGGGAGCGATTCCGAGATCAACGTGCTGGCGCCCGCGGGCGGACACAAGCCGGAATTCGTTGAATGGCGCTGGGAGCCGATGAAGAATCTTCCCGATCTGATTATTCCGTTCAAACGCCAGGTCTACGAGCGCGTGATCGCCGAGTTTGAGCACCTAGCGCGCTGAATTAATTCAATCGATCGGATTGCGTTCAGCCGTTCAGCAATGGCGGTTTGTCATTTCATGTTGGATCCCCCGCGGAAGCGGGGATCCAATCCTAATATTTGAAGATATTAACCGATCTCAACTCGCGCCTTAGCGCGCAAGTGCGTCCTGCAACGCCTTGAGCTGATCGAGCTTGCGGCGCAATTTATCGCGCGTGGCGTCATCCTTCGCATCGGCGACGTCTTCTTCCGTGTCCTTGATTTCGGACGTCAGACGCGCCGTATCGAAATCCTCAACCGGCGTTGCAAGTTCAGCCAGCACGGTCAGGCCATCCGGATTGATCTCGGCAAACCCGCCGCCGACCACGATGCGCTTTGGCTGGCCCGATCCGACAATCGAGAGAATTCCGGGCTTGAGCATCGCAATCAGCGGTGCGTGACCTGCAAGCACGCCGAATTCGCCTTCCGAGCCCGGCACGACGACGTGCTCGACGTCGCCGGAGAACACGAGCTATTCCGGAGAGACGAGATCGAAATGAAAGTTGGCCATATTTGGAGCCCTACCTTCCCCTCCCGCAAAGGGAGGAGAGATTAATTACGCTGCCTCGGCGGCGAGCTTCTTACCCTTCTCAACCGCCTGTTCGATGGTGCCGACCATGTAGAAGGCCGCTTCCGGCAGATGGTCGTACTTGCCTTCGCACAGACCTTTGAAGCCTTTGATGGTGTCGGCGAGATCGACGAACACGCCGGGCGAACCGGTGAAGACTTCGGCGACATGGAACGGTTGCGACAGGAAACGCTCGATCTTGCGCGCGCGCGCGACGATCAGTTTGTCTTCTTCAGAAAGCTCGTCCATGCCGAGAATGGCGATGATGTCCTGGAGCGCCTTGTAACGCTGCAGGGTCTGCTGCACCTGACGCGCAATCTGGTAGTGCTCCTCACCGACGATCAGCGGCGAAAGCATGCGCGAGGTTGAATCGAGCGGATCGACTGCCGGATAAATGCCCTTTTCAGCGATCGAGCGCGACAACACCGTGGTTGCGTCAAGATGCGCGAATGATGCTGCCGGTGCAGGGTCGGTCAAGTCATCGGCCGGCACATAGATCGCCTGCACCGAGGTAATCGACCCCTTGGTGGTCGTGGTGATGCGCTCCTGCAGGGCGCCCATGTCTGTTGCCAGTGTCGGCTGATAACCCACGGCCGAAGGAATACGGCCGAGCAGCGCCGACATTTCAGAACCCGCTTGGGTGAAGCGGAAGATGTTGTCGACGAAGAACAGCACGTCCTGTCCCTGGTCGCGGAAATGTTCGGCGACCGTCAGACCGGAGAGAGCAACACGGGCGCGCGCGCCCGGAGGCTCGTTCATCTGACCGAACACCAGCGCGCACTTCGAGCCTTCTCCGCCGCCCTTCTTGTTGACGCCGGACTCGATCATTTCGTGATAGAGGTCGTTGCCCTCGCGGGTACGCTCGCCAACGCCGGCGAACACCGAGTAGCCGCCGTGTGCCTTGGCGACGTTGTTGATCAGCTCCTGGATGAGCACGGTCTTGCCGACGCCAGCACCGCCGAACAGACCGATCTTGCCGCCCTTGGCATACGGCGCGAGCAGATCGACGACCTTGATGCCGGTGACGAGAATTTCCGCTTCGGTCGATTGCTCGGTATAGGCCGGCGCGTCCTGGTGGATAGGACGCTTGTTTTCGGCTTTCACCGGGCCGGCTTCGTCGACCGGCTCGCCGATGACGTTGATGATGCGGCCGAGCAACCCGGAACCAACCGGCACTGCAATCGGGCTGCCCGTATCGGTGACTTCCTGACCACGCACCAGACCTTCGGACGTATCCATGGCAATGGTACGCACCGTTGATTCGCCGAGATGCTGCGCCACTTCCAGCACAAGCCGTTGCCCCTGGTTGTTGGTCTCCAGAGCATTGAGGATCGCCGGCAGTTCGCCTTCGAACTGCACGTCAACGACGGCGCCGATGACCTGCGAGATGCGTCCGATCTTATTCGCCATAGTTCAAGTCCTCGTCACGAAAGTAATATCAATTCGTCTGGCTCAGAGCGCCTCGGCGCCGGAGATGATTTCGATCAGCTCCTTGGTGATCATTGCCTGACGGGTGCGGTTGTATAGCAGCGTACGCCGGCGGATCATGTCGCCGGCATTACGGGTTGCGTTGTCCATCGCCGACATTTGCGCGCCATAGAACGATGCTGAATTTTCCAGCAACGCCCGGAACGCCTGCACCGCAAGATTGCGCGGCAGCAGATCGGCGAGAATGTCTTCTTCATCCGGCTCGAATTCATAGACCGCGCCGCTACCGTTAGCGGGCTTGTTCGGGAACACCGGCGGAATGATTTGCTGCGCGGTCGGAATCTGCGCAATCACCGAGCGGAACTGCGAAAAGAACAAGGTGCAGACGTCGAATTCGCCGCGGTCATAAAGCGCGGTGATTTTTTCCGCGATCATTTGACCGTGTTCGAAATGCAGCACGCGAACCGAGCGCAGTTCCACTGTTTCGATGATCTGTTTATCGAAATTCCGGCGAAGCTGCTCATAACCCTTGCGTCCAACGCACAGGAACTTGACCTGCTTGCCCTGCGCAATCAGCGCATTGGCGCGCTCGCGCGCAAGGCGCACGATTGACGTATTAAAGCCGCCGCACAAACCGCGCTCGGCCGTGCAGACGACGAGCAAATGCACTTGATCGCGTCCCGTCCCGGCAAGCAGCTTCGGTGCGGATTCCGGGCTGCCCATCGCCGCGGCGACGTTCCCAAGCACCTTATCCATATGCTCGGCATAAGGACGCGCGGCTTCGGCAGCAACCTGGGCACGGCGCAGCTTCGAGGCCGCGACCATCTGCATCGCTTTCGTGATCTTCTGCGTGGCCTTGGTCGAGGCGATGCGATTGCGCAGGTCTTTAAGGCTTGGCATCCCAGTTCAGCCCTTGATGCTCACTATGATCAATGATCAGGCGAAGGTCTTGGCGAAGCCGTCGACCGTGCTCTTCAGCTTCGCACCGGTGGCATCGTCGAGATCACGCGAGGAACGGATCGCATCGAGAATGTCGGCGTGCTTGGTGCGCAGCAACGACAACAAGCCGTCCTCGAACGCGCGCACCCGGTTGACCGGGATCGCATCGAGATAGCCGTTGACGCCTGCATAGATCACGCAGACCTGCTCTTCCATCTTGAGCGGCGAGAATTGCGGCTGTTTGAGCAACTCGGTCAGACGCGAACCGCGATTGAGCAGACGCTGCGTCGTCGCGTCGAGATCGGAACCGAACTGCGCGAAGGCCGCCATTTCGCGGTATTGCGCGAGCTCGCCCTTGATGCGTCCGGCGACTTTCTTCATCGCCTTGGTCTGCGCCGAAGAGCCGACGCGCGACACCGAAAGGCCGACGTTCACCGCGGGACGAATGCCCTGATAGAACAGGTCGGTTTCCAGGAAGATCTGGCCGTCGGTGATCGAAATCACATTGGTCGGAATATAAGCCGATACGTCGTTTGCCTGGGTTTCGATCACAGGCAGCGCGGTCAGCGAACCCGCGCCATTGGCGTCGCTCATCTTTGCCGCACGCTCAAGCAGACGCGAGTGCAGGTAGAACACGTCGCCAGGATAGGCTTCGCGACCCGGCGGACGGCGCAGCAACAGCGACATCTGACGATAGGCAACGGCTTGCTTGGACAAATCGTCATAGACGATCACGGCATGCATGCCGTTGTCGCGGAAATATTCGCCCATGGTGCAGCCGGAGAACGGCGCCAAATACTGCATCGGCGCCGGATCCGACGCGGTTGCGGCGATCACGATCGAATAATCGAGCGCACCGTTTTCTTCGAGTACCTTCACGAACTGCGCAACGGTCGACCGCTTTTGACCGATCGCAACATAGACGCAGTAGAGCTTGATCTTCTCGTCGCCGGAGGCGTTCAGCGATTTCTGATTGAGAATGGTGTCGAGCGCGATTGCGGTCTTGCCGGTCTGACGATCGCCGATGATCAGCTCGCGCTGGCCGCGGCCAACCGGAATCAGCGCGTCAATGGCCTTGAGGCCCGTTGCCATCGGCTCATGCACCGAGCGGCGCGGGATAATGCCCGGCGCCTTCACGTCGACGCGGCGGCGTTCTTTTGCAGCGATCGGCCCCTTGCCGTCGATCGGATTGCCGAGCGGATCGACAACACGTCCGAGCAGAGCCTTGCCGACCGGCACGTCCACGATCGCGCGGGTGCGCTTAACGGTCTGGCCTTCGCGGATCTCGCGGTCATTGCCGAAAATCACGATGCCGACGTTGTCGGTTTCGAGGTTGAGCGCCATACCGCGCACGCCATTCTCGAACTCGACCATCTCACCGGCCTGCACATTGTCGAGGCCATAGACGCGGGCGATACCGTCACCAACGGACAGCACCTGACCGACTTCGGTTACTTCGGCGTCCTGACCGAAGTTCTTAATCTGCTCCTTGAGGATTGCAGAAATTTCTGCGGCGCGGATATCCATCAGCCGACCTCTTTCATCGCGTGCTTGATCGAATTGAGTTTAGTCCGGAGCGAAGCATCCATCATACGGCTGCCGAGTTTCACCACGACACCGCCGATGATTGCAGGATCAACAGTCACGTCGACCTGCACTTCCTTCTTTCCGGTTACGGACTTGAGCGCATCAGTGAGCGCTGCAAGGTGTTGCGCGCCAAGCGGCTCTGCAACGGTCACTTCCGCTGAAACCTCGCCCTTGTGGCGCGCGACCAGGACCCGATAGGCCTTGATCATATCGCGGATAGCAAACAGGCGGCGGTTGCGCGTGACGAGCTTGACGAAATTCGCAGCAATTCCGGTGATTCCGACGCGATCCAACACGGCGATCATCGCCCGCATCTGATCGTCCGAGCTAAACACCATGCTCCGCACCAGACGTCCGAGATCGGCGTTTTCCGCGATCAATGTGCTCAGCCGGTCGAGATCGGCCTTGACCGCATCGACGGACTTGCCGTCGCGCGCAAGTTCGAACAAAGCGAGCGCGTAACGCCCAGCCATTCCGGATACGATCGGATCTTCGCCTGCCACGTC
>DATAIA010000432.1:0-3654 GCA_036262895.1 Xanthobacteraceae bacterium | reverse complement strand
CGATTCCATCAGCAAGGCAGGCTTGCAGGGCCTGACGTTGTTTTTGGCACAGCGCACCGCACTTGAAGCAGGCGAACCGGTCGGCGTTGACATCGGGCGCGACGAGCTTGCATTTTTCCCGCTGATTTACTGGCCGGTTGCTCCCGGAACGCCCAAACCTTCAAGCGAGGCCTTGGCGCGCATCGATGCCTATATGAAACAGGGCGGAACGGTTCTGTTCGATACACGCGACGCTGTGATGGCGCCTCCGGGGGCTGGCGGCGAGACGCGTTCAGCGGGCATGGTCGAGTTGCGCGCGATCCTGTCATCGCTCGACATTCCGGAAATCGAGCCTGTGCCGCGGGATCACGTTCTGACAAAAACATTCTTCCTGTTGCGGGATTTTCCCGGACGTTTCAGCACCGGTCAGCTCTGGGTCGAAGCCTTGCCTGCGGAAACCGGAGACGATGAGCCCTCCCGCCCCGCACGCGCCAGCGACGGCGTTTCGTCGATCATCATCACGTCGAACGATCTCGCGGGCGCATGGGCCATGCGGCCGGATGGCCAACCGATGTTGCCGCTTGTCAGCGGCGAGCCGCGACAGCGCGAATTCGCGTTTCGCGCCGGCGTTAACATCGTGATGTATACGCTCACCGGCAATTACAAAGCCGATCAGGTGCACGTCCCTGCCCTGCTTGAACGGCTCGGGCAATAGGAGCTGGTATTTTGAGTTACGGGATTGCATTTGCTCCGCTCGTGCCGCCGGCGATCTTGTGGGCCGCAATTGCGGCGGCAGCAATCATTGCAATCCTGTTGCTCATTGTGCGCAGCCGTGGCGCCGCAGTACGAGCAATCGCACTCGCATTCGGCGTGCTCGCACTCGCCAATCCTTCCTTCACCCGCGAAGACCGCGAGCCGCTGCCTTCGGTTGCCGCAGTCATCATCGATAAAAGTCCCAGCCAGAATTTTGGGGATCGTCTCAATCAGACGGAAGCTGCCCGTTCCGAACTTGCTCAACGTCTGGCGCGCATCCCAGGTCTTGAAGTGCGAACCGTTGAAGCCGGACAAGCCGACGGTGAAACCGATGGAACACGGCTCTTTGCAGCACTTGGCGCAGCACTGGCTGATGTACCGCCCGATCGCATCGCAGGCGCTTTTTTAATCACCGATGGGCGCGTGCATGACGTTCCGGCGGAAGCCGCTGCGCTCGGCTTCAACGCGCCCGTTCATGCGCTCATCACGGGCCATGCGGAAGAACGCGACCGCCGCGTCGTGTTGGTCTCGGCCCCGCGTTTCGGCATCGTCGGTCAGTCGCAAACGATTGCGTTTCGGATCGAAGATCAGGGAGCCGCGCCGGGAACGGCGCAGATGACCGTGCGCCGCGACGGCGAAACCCTGGAGAGCCGTACGGTCAAAGTCGGCGACACAATCAGGGTCGATATCCCCATTCCGCACGCCGGCTCCAACATCGTTGAAATCGAGGCGTCGCCGCTCGAGAACGAATTGACTGTGGTGAACAATCGCACGGTGCTGACGATCGACGGTGTGCGCGACAAACTACGCGTATTGTTGGTGTCCGGCGAACCCCATGCCGGTGAGCGGACCTGGCGCAATCTCCTGAAATCCGATGCGAGCATCGATCTCGTTCACTTCACCATTCTGCGACCGCCGGAAAAACAGGACGGCACGCCGATCAACGAATTGTCGCTGATTGCTTTTCCGACGCGCGAACTGTTCCAGCAGAAGATTTCCGAATTTCAGTTGATCATTTTCGATCGCTACGCGCGCCAAGGCGTTCTTCCGCTTGTCTATTTCGACAACATCGCGCGCTATGTCCGCGAAGGCGGAGCCGTTCTTGTGGCGGCTGGCCCCGATTACGCGAGCCCCACCAGTATTTGGCGCACACCGCTCGAAGCTATTTTACCGGCCGAGCCCAGCGGGCTCATGACCGAGCAGCCGTTCCAGGCGCGCTTAAGCGATTTCGGCAAGCGCCATCCGGTCACGCGAGGGCTTGAAGGCGCGGCGTCCGATCCGCCGCACTGGAGCCACTGGTTTCGTCTGGTCGACACGCGCGCATCGAGCGGAACCACCGTAATGCAAGGTCCTGAAGCAAAGCCGCTGCTCGTCCTCTCACGAGAAGGCGAAGGTCGCGTCGCCTTGCTGCTGTCGGATCACATCTGGTTGTGGGCCCGCAATTTCGAAGGCGGCGGACCGCATCTCGATCTGTTGCGACGGCTTTCGCACTGGCTGATGAAGCAGCCGGATCTCGAAGAAGAAACCTTGCGCCTGTCCACGCGTGGACACGATCTTCTCGTCACGCGCCAGACGATGGCGGAAAGCGTCGATCCAGTGACAGTCACGGCACCCAGCGGCGAGAGCCGCACACTTGTTCTCAACCCCACCGAACCAGGCTTGTGGCAGGCAAGTCTGCCCGCCAACGAGTTGGGATTATGGCGCGGGACCGACGGCAAATTGAATGCACTCGTGAACATTGGGCCCGCCAACCCGCGAGAATTCGCGGAGGTGACTTCGACGCCTGACGTGCTCGCGCCGCTGGCGGCCGCGACAGGCGGCGATGCGCGCAGGCTTGCGGAGGCAAACACACTTACCGTTCCGCGCATCCTCGCCGTCCGATCAAACAGCACCTACAAGGGCGATGACTGGCTCGGTGTGAAAATGCGCGATGTCAGTGTTGTGCGCGGCATCGGCGTGCTGCCGATGTTTGTCGGCATGCTCGGGCTTCTGTTGCTCGTCGGTTCACTCGCGGCAACATGGCTGCGCGAGGGACGGTAGATAATTATATCGACACGAAGCGCAAAAGGCGGCTTCACGACACTAAGTGCCGATTATATTTCACCCGAAACGTCAATGACCAAAATCGAAATCCGGCGCTTAACATCCTCCGACAATTCATCCTTCAACATACGCTCCATCTCGGAAGCCGAGTTGGGCCTGGAAAGACCACGAGGATGTGCCGGAATTGATTGGGATCGCTTTTGGCCAAACCAAAACACGCAGTAAATCCCAAAGCCTTTGGCATCGGGGTCCGGCGTGTAGAAACGCTCCAACTGTTCTGAGATCGCCGTCCAAACCTCGGCGTGATAATCCCGCTTCAATTCACATAGAACCTTCGCGCCAATAGCTGAGGCAGCAATGTCCGCGCGCTTATCCGCGACCATATGACCTTCGGGCTCAATGGTAATACCTAATGGCGCGAGTGACGGTCGCATCAGTGTGACTAAATGGTCACGACAAGCTTCTTCTGGCCGCGGTGTCTCGGGTCGAGAATATTTATCAAGATTCCAAAACATCTTGTATGGATCAGTATTTTCCCGTTCGATTTGCTTTTTGCGATCAAGCATATGAGCAACCAACACCGCATGAAGGTCGGAAGCCGTGGCAGGTGCACCATTAGTCAACGCTGCGACTGTTTTAGACCAATTTGGGCGATCATATTCCGCATCGCGGCGCCGCTGTTGTTGTTTGGACAAAGCATGAAGAATATCCTCGCGATACGATTTTAATTCAGGATTAGCTTCGAGCCGCCTGAGCGCACTAGTTGCCGACTCGCTTGCCATATTCGAGATCTTAACAACAAGGCTTCGAAAGTACCTAGATGCATCCCAAGCGTTCGTATCACCACTCCAACCGTCAGAAGGATGGGGTGTGTTTTGA
>DATAIA010000431.1:0-8914 GCA_036262895.1 Xanthobacteraceae bacterium | reverse complement strand
GTGGATCGGCTGCATCTCAGGGAACTGCGGCAGCTTACGCAAGGCGGGCTCGAAGGCCTCACGTTCCATGCGGCGGACGGCAATGTGCATCCAGGTCAGCGAGATGCTGGCGACCAGGAACAGCAGCATGAAACAACTGGTCCAGATGCCGGTGAGATCGTTGAGCACGCCGAAGACGATCGGCAGGATGAACCCCCCGAGGCCGCCGATCATGCCGACCAGACCGCCGACCGATCCGACGTTTTGCGGGTAATAGACCGGGATATGCTTGTAGACCGCGGCCTTGCCGAGGCTCATGAAGAAGCCGAGCACGAACACCAAGGCGGTGAACGTGACGACGCCGGTCGACATGTGGAAGTGGATCGGGCCCTTGATGCCCTGCACGATATAGTCGGTTGGCGGATAGGCGAGGATGAAGGTGATCAACACCGAGACGCTGAACATCCAGTACATGATGCGGCGTGCGCCGAAGCGGTCGGCGAGGTGACCACCATAGGCGCGGAACAGACTGGCGGGAATCGAATAGGCCGCGGCCAGCATGCCGGCCGATTCGATGTCGAGCCCATAGACGCCGATCAGGTAACGCGGCAGCCACAGCGACAGCGCCACGAAGGCGCCGAAGGCAAAGAAATAATACAGCGAGAAACGCCAGACCTGGACGTTCTTGAGCGCATCGAGCTCCAACCATGCGCTGATTGGACGCGCGCCCTTAGCGCGACGCGCCATTTCGACCGGGTCTTCCTTGGTGGCGAACCAGAAGATGACGCCCATCAACGCGATGCCGATCGCCCAGACCTGCGCGGTCGTCTGCCAGCCATAGGCGACCATGACGAAAGGCGCGCAGAATTTGGTCACCGCCGCGCCGACATTGCCGGCGCCGAAGATACCGAGCGCGGTACCCTGCTTCTCAGCGGGATACCAGCGCGACACATAAGCAACGCCGACCGCGAAGGAGCCGCCGGCGATGCCGACGCCGAGCGCCGCGATCAAAAATTGGGTGTAGGTATGCGCGTAAGTCAAAAGGAAGGTGGCAAGCGCCGCCGTCAGCATGACCATGGTGTAGACGCGGCGGCCGCCATACTGGTCGGTCCAGATGCCGAGGAAGATGCGCACCAGCGAACCGGTGAGGATGGGTGTTCCGACCAGCAAACCGAACTGCGTTTCGTTCAGACCCAGATCCGCTTTGATTTGGATGCCGATGATGGCAAAAAGCGTCCACACCGCGAAGCAAATGGTGAAAGCAATCGTGGACACCCATAATGCGCGGCCTTGGCCTTCGATGCCGGGAGTAGCCTCGGTTTGCATGGTTGGTCCGTCTTGCCAGTCAGAAATCGACGGCACGATAAAACACGGTAGACGGCGCCGATGCTTTGACTTCGATCAACAGAAGTCCGCAATCGCTGGAAAACAAGGCATCTTTGCTTGGGAGAAACCTCTGTTTTAACTTAGGTATTGCTCTGAATTGATTTTAATCAAAACTTTGAATTATATTGCTCAGCTGGCCCCATCCTGCAAAACTAACTGCTCAGCGCATCAGCCGCAAAGTACCTCGCGCTGCTCCGCGATCATCAGACGCGAATTGCCGGAGTTTGGCGACGTCGCAGACCATCACGCTTGACGCGTCAACAGAAACGCCGACGACCTTCAACTTAGCGAAAGCGCGGGAAAGAGATTCCGGTTTAAGCCCGAGCCGCGCCGCGATCAGAGCTTTGTCATAAGGCAGCGCGATAGCGCAACTGCCGTGCTCCGTCGAACATAGCGACGTTAGAAATGCCGCCACCCGCTGCACACCGCTTTGTGCCTTGAGCTGCTCGATCTGCTGCACGAGATGATGCAGATGCTGCAGGGTCGATGCAATCATCGCCAGCGCTATATCCGGGTCCTCTCTGAGGCAACGGATAAGATGAGCGGCAGGAAGGCGCACCACGCGAACAGCGGTCACCGCTTCGGCATTGGCCGGGTAATTCCTGCCCGTGAATGCGACAGCCTCGGCGAAACTGTCGCCTTTGGCAAGAATATGGATCACCGTCTCCTCGCCGGAAGCCGTGATACGGAAAAGCTTTACCCAACCATTGACGACAATGAAAAAATCAGTGGCCGGCTCGCCTCGCCGAAAGAGCAATTCATGCGGCCTGGCCATGGCTGCCGTCGCGGATGCGAGGATATGTTCCACAGTATCCGGCCTTAGCCCTCGCAATACCGCGATTTGCGTTACGATCCGCAAATCCTCCGTTGTCAGCTTCATCAAACCATTCGTCGACATGCAAACTGCCTCACTGTTTTTATAGATACGAACTCCTAAAGCGCCTGCCTTGACTTCGATCAAGGACGACCGAGCGATAATGCGCTTGCATAATAAGACATTGGGCGAGCGTCATGGTCACAAGATGGGTGGCAGGTCGTGTGCGCGGCTGTCGCACGCGCACGGAGAGTGCTCTTATGGCTGGCGCGATAATTCGTCCGATTACCCGGAAGCTGCGAACCGAACGACTTGGTCATGATGCAATCGATGCGGACCATGCCGAGATATCCGCCTGCTGGTTTCAAGCCGTCAACTGCGAACCTATTCAGCTGCCATTTCTAATCGCCCGGTTGAAAAAGCTGATGACCAATCACTTCACCCGGGAGGATGCCATCATGAGGCACGCGGCCAGTTCACTTTGTTCTTGTCATAGGCATGAGCATGAGATGCTTCTTGGCCTTTGTGACCGCGGGGCAAAACTTGGCGAGTCTGACTGGCGAGCCGCGCAGCGGCTACTCCGAGACGAGTTTCCAAAACGAGTCCACGAACATATTATTTGCATGGACCAGATGCTCGTTCTGCACCTCAACGTGAGCAGCGCAAGTATTCCGGCAGCCGAATGCCAATGCGGAGATTATGTCAGATGACAATGCCGCTTTACAGCGGCCCTGACGTGTCGCCGAGACCACCATTTCCACAACTTGCAAGATATTTACTGGCGCCGGTTCCGCTGGCCCTGCTGCAGCCCATCCTGCATTTCGCGGCCCGGCATGTCGCAAAATCCCGCCCGGAATTGTTCGCCCGTCTTGGCTCCCACGTGAACAAGCGCTTCTTGATCGATTCGATAGAGCTTCCCTTCGTTCTGGTGTTGGTCGCCAATCCGGCGAGGTATTCTCTGCGAGCCTATAGGCGCTATCAGCACCCGCCGCACAACGCCAGCATAACCGGGGCATTTTTTGATCTGTTCAATATGATCGATGGCTCGCTCGACGGCGATGCCCTGTTCTTCAATCGTGTCCTTCGAATCACCGGCGATGTCGAGGCTGTCGTTGCCTTGCGCAACGCGCTTGATGATTCAGATCGCAGCGTCGTCGATACGATCGTTGGCGCTCTTGGCCCGTTCTCGCAGCCCGGCGCCCGATTAGTTGCATTTTTACGCAGCATGCGCGTGGATGACCGCGATGTCTGATAGATCCTCAGTTGACGGCGGCCTCCAGCGGCATCCCGAACTTATCTGCCCGGCCGGAACGCCCGGCGCATTGCGGGCTGCGATCGAAGCCGGAGCAGATACTGTCTATTGCGGTCTTCAAAATGCGACCAATGCAAGAAATTTCTCCGGCCTGAACTTCACGATTGCCGAGCTCGAAGAAGCAGTAGTCTATGCGCACGCACGCAATGCTAAAGTGCTACTCGCCGTTAATACCTTTCCGCCGGCCGGAAAGTTTAAAACCTGGAGCGATGCGATCGACGCCGCGGCTCGAATTGGCATCGATGCGGCGATCGTGGCCGATATCGGCGTTATGCACTATGCCGCACGCAAGCACCCACAACTTCGGTTGCACTTGTCGGTACAAGCGGGTGGCTCGTCGCCGGAAGCAATCAATTTCTATTGTGAAAATTTCGGGATAAAACGCGTGGTGCTCCCCCGGATTCTGACCATCGCCGAAATCGTCGATATCCAGCGACAAATTCCTTGCGAAATTGAGGCCTTTATCTTTGGCAATATCGGCATGATGGCTGAAGGGCGTTGCAGCCTGACCAATTATGTCACCGGCATATCGACCAACATGGACGGCGTCTGTTCGCCGGCGGCTGAGGTTCATTATGAGGAGGATGCCGACCGTAACCTGACCGTCAAGCTTGGCGACTTCACGATCGATCGCTACGGAAGCGGAGAGAATGCCGGCTATCCGACCATCTGCAAAGGTCGCTATCGCTGCGACGCCAAATCGAACAATTATTACGCCTTCGAAGAACCGGTCAGTCTGAATCTTTCCGCGCTTCTGCCAGATCTTATCCGTGCCGGCGTCACCGCGTTCAAAATTGAGGGTCGCCAGCGGAGCCGCGCCTACGTCAAAACGGTCGTATCTGCCTTTCGAAAAGCCGTCGATGATACCTTGGCTGGACGGGAACCGAGCTTGGCAAGCCTTGCCGCCTTGACAGAAGGCCACAAGGAAACGCAGGGGGCCTTTCGCAGCAAGCTATGGCGCTAGAAGCCGAACCCACCGCAGGAGACATCACGCTTGGGCCAGTTCTATTCAATTGGGCGCCCGAAGCCTGGCGGGATTTTTATTTTAGGATCGCGGATGAAGCACACGTCAAGACGGTCTATCTGGGCGAAGTCATCTGCTCGAAGCGCGGGCCGTTATTCGAGCCACATATCGCCGAAGTAACCACGCGTCTGGAGGCCGCCGGCAAAACGGTTGTGTTTTCGACATTGTCTGAGGTCGTTCTGAAACTCGACCGCCGGATGGTTGACAGTATATGCGCGCCTTCGGACATGTTGATCGAGGCCAATGACGCGTCGGCTCTGCGGTATCTGCAGGGCCGATCCCACCACATTGGCCCCTTCCTGAACGTTTACAATGAGCAGACGCTTGCGTATTTAGCAGGCTGCGGCGCGCGGAACGTATGTCTTCCTTCCGAGATGCCCGCCACGGCCATTCAGGCCCTCTGTGACGGCAGCCGGGGAACTGAAGCAACGATCGAGGTCCAAGTCTTTGGGCGCATTTCCCTGGCCCTTTCGGCGCGCTGCTATCATGCCCGAGCTCACGGACGCACCAAGGACAATTGCCTATTCGTTTGCGAAAACGATCCTGATGGCCTCACTCTGCGAACCCTCGATGATCGGCCATTCCTAGCCGTCAATGGAATTCAGACGCTATCCTATGATTATCTCAATTTGATCAACGAGGTGCCGAACTTGCGCGCCATGGGAGTGACCCGCTTCCGGCTCTCCCCGCATAGCTGCGACATGCCAGCGATCGCGTCGATCTTTCGCGCCGTGCTCGACGGCCGGATTGGCACGGCCGAAGGCGCCGCCGCACTTGAGGCCATGAAGCTACCAGGACCATTCTCGAACGGCTTTTACTACGGAAAGCCCGGTCATCAACGTCTCGACCCGCACACGGATCATTAGACATCGGCCAGCTAGCTGGAACTTGTGCGGCTTTCCTTGGCTTTTAAGGTTTTCAATTCTCCGATCCTCCTGCCTTGACCGAAATCAAGACGTTTCGGGCCGCGCTCGTCTAGACTGTTGACTCAATGTGGTGGAGGTCGCCATGCATATTCCGGAAGCAGCCGTTCTCCGAGACACGCAGCAGATACGAAATGGCATGGTCGGAAGCGCCATCAAAACATTCGGCAGCTGGTTAAACCGCTCTCGTCTTGGGCACGCTTTGCGCGATGAATTCGCTACTGTCTCCGCGGATGAGTTAGCTATGATGGCAAGGGATGTTGGCGTAGAGCCTTTACAGCTTCGCGCGCTTTCAAAAGCGGGAACTGGCCCCGCAAAATTATTGACCCGGATGCTTGCCGCACTGCGCATCGATCCGAATGCTCTCAACACCATGGACGTGAGCATGGCGCGCCATCTTCAGGCAACATGCTCTCTGTGTGCAAGCAAGTCGCGTTGCCGACGCTCACTTGCTGCAGGAGCGGCGGCGACGGCGTATCGAGAGTTCTGCCCGAATGCCGCGACACTAGATGCATTGAGAGCTTAGACTCATCGCGGCGGGGATTAGCGGTACAATGAATAGCCACTTAATGGCGGTTATTGGCGTACTGAACGCATCAGATCGCGCCAGCGCAGGAATTTATAACGACGAGAACGGGCCAGCCATCGAGCACTATCTGCGGGAGGTTCTTACGAGTCCGTGGCGCGCCATTCTGCGCGTTGTACCCGACGGAATTGAAAGCGTCCGCGACGGACTGATTGATCTTGCCGATCATGAAAAGTGCGGCCTCATCTTTACAACGGGCGGTACCGGACCGGCACCGCGCGACCTCACCCCTGAAGCAACAATGGCCGTTTGCTCGAAACTGCTCCCAGGCTTCGGCGAATTGATGCGCTCGGTAAGCCTCAAACAGGTCGCGACCGCCATTCTGTCCCGTCAGATTGCCGGCATTCGGGGAACGACACTCATCGTCAATCTGCCAGGCCGGCCGTCATCGATCCGCGTTTGTCTCGACGCCATTTTTCCCGCAATTCCATATTGCCTCGATTTAATCGGCCAGCCAGGCATGGAAACGGATCCAGTGCGATGTAAAGCGTTCCGTCCGAAATCTTGAGGGCAGTTCGCGCTGTCGTTATGGCCGGCCCTACACCGCGACCGAGTGGCGAACGTGGGAGATCGCGAAATAAGTATCGAATACCGACGCGATCAGACGCAGATAGAGACGTCCACTTTCATCAACCGTGATGTGACGACCATCTATCCGGACAAATCCATCGGCAACGAACGGCGCGAGCGCCTCAAGTTCGTGATCAAACGAAACGGGCGGAGAACCGGGTTCGTCTCCAACTTGGTCGAGATCGCATCTAAGATTGCACATCAATTGTTCGATGATCCGGCCACGTATGCGATCATCCGCCGAAAACAGGAGCCCCCTCACCGTCGCCAGACGGCCTGAATCGATGGCCCGTGAATAGCCGCCCATATCTGGAGCATTCTGTACAAAGCCTTGCCGCGCTCGACCGATGGCGGATGTTCCTAAGCCTATCAGCGCGTCGGCACGGTCCGTTGTGTAGCCTTGAAAGTTTCTGCTTAAGTGTCCAATGCGGGCTGCAACAGCGAGGCTGTCAGCAGCACTCGCGTAGTGGTCTAAACCGATGGGCACGTACCCCGCCGCCGTCAATATCTCATGCGCGGCTTCGGCCTGGGCAAAGCGTGCTGCCGGAACCGGCAATAACGATCCATCGATAAGTTTCTGATGCGGCTTGAACCAAGGAACATGCGCGTAGCCAAACACAGCTAGCCGCTGTGGCTTCAGTTCACTAGCGAGCGCGGCGGTGTACTGCACGTCCTGTACAGACTGACCGGGCAGACCATACATTAGATCGATATTGATTTTGTCTATACCAACCTCACGCAAGAGGTCGGACGCTTGCCGAACAAGCGCAAATGACTGGATTCGCCCGATTTTCTGTTGAACATGGTTCGAAAAATCCTGAACACCGAGGCTCGCCCGGGTCACCCCGATGTCGGCTAGCCCACGCACAAGCATTTTTGTAACATAACGAGGATCAAGCTCGATCGCATGCTCGCGTAGTGCGCTGAGGTCAAACCGGGCATCGAGATGCGCAACGAGCTTGCGCAGCCAATCCGGGCCAAGAATCGATGGCGTTCCACCGCCCCAGTGGAGATGGACAATTCGCCGACGTCCCGTGCCCGCAGCGACAAGATCTATTTCCCTAACCAACCGCTCCGCATAAGCTACGATTGGTTCAGATCGGCGTACGGCCTTCGTATTGCATCCACAATAGAGACATAGTGCTTTGCAGTAAGGCACATGAAGATAGAGTGAAAGTGTATCCGCCTCTGATAATCTCTCAAGCCATGAGGCATAGGTACTTGCGCCGACCGATGGCACGAAGTGCGGCGCCGTCGGATATGACGTGTACCGGGGCACAGCCCGTTCGGTAGAAATGACATTACTTTCACGCATTATTTAATTATCGGCCCAATGGCCCATAGCGCATTGACCAAAGTCAAATCGATGCGATGGCTGCCACGTGGATCTGCGTCGGCCTTTTAAGATTTATGGCGGCGTACGAGGGCACGCCGCCCGTCCGGACGGGCGGGGTCTTCCCCCTTTTTGCAGACTTCGCCATGAATGCGTGGTGGCGGGCGCAATCGTGGTCGAACCCGTCTCCTCAGTCAGATTCCCTGCTAACAGGGAAAAGATCAGGGATTCTCGCAATTCTCTGATTTATCTGAGGCCGGACGCCGCAATTGAGCCCGTGATCTCGGGGCATCTGGGTCAAATTCCTTACTTATTAAAGCATGGAATTTTTCAAAAGATCAGGGAATTTCCGAGCGCTACCAGGGAAATTCGGTCTCCGTTGTCAGCATCGCTCAACGAGCGTGAAGCGTGGTTTGAGCTGGCCTTCTACATGTCCACTTTGTGCGGACCCGGCGAATTCCATCAAGTAAAAGCGACGGAATTCGCAAGCACTCTGCGACGAGGAGGCGACCGGCATATCGCAAGCCGCCCTCAGCTTTCGTTCGTATCGAGCGTCGCATTCGGCTGTGGCGACCGCCGTGCCTTAACCAGCAAGGGGAGAAAAAGAAAGGCAAAGCCGCCCAGCACCAGACAAGTAACCAAGACGTTACTGAAGAAGATACCGAGGGATCCTTTCGACATCAGCATCGCCTGCCGAAAGGCATCCTCCGCCTTGTCGCCAATAACGATAGCAAGGACCAAAGGCGCCAGCGGATATGATGCCTTCTTAAAAAGATAGCCGATGACGCCAAATCCAAACATCAACAATACGTCGAGATATGAATTCGACACCGAGTACGCCCCCACGGTGCAGATGACGAAGATGAGGGGAGCGATGATGTAGAACGGAACCCGCATCAGTGCCGCGAAGACGGGAACGGTCAGCAAGACCAGGATAACGGCGACAATATTGCTCACATACATCGACGCGATCAGACCCCAGACGAA
>DATAIA010000430.1:0-3175 GCA_036262895.1 Xanthobacteraceae bacterium | reverse complement strand
GCATCGGCAACGGCCGCGCTGCAGCAATTCTGTTGGCCCGCGCCGGAGCAAAAGTGCTGGTGGCCGATCGCGACCTCAAGCTCGCCGAGCGCACCGTGGAGATGATCACGGCCGGGGGCGGCACGGCGGCGGCGCACGGCGGCGATGTCACCCGCGAGAGCGATTGCAGGACGCTGGTGGAAGCCGCACTCGACCGCTGGGGCCGGCTCGATTTCCTCGACAACAATGTCGGCATCGGCAGCCGCGGCAGCGTGGTCGACGAGACACCCGAGCAGTATCGCCGCGTCATGCAGGTCAACGTCGAGACCATGTTCCTGCTCTCCAAGCACGCGATCCCCGTGATGATCAAGACCGCCAAGGGCGGCGCGATCGTCAATATCTCATCGATCTCGGCGCTCAGACCGCGCGGGCTTACGACCTACACGACCTCGAAGGCCGCGATCATTGGTCTGACGCGCGCGATGGCGGTCGACCACGGCCGCGACAACATCCGCGTCAACTGCATCTGCCCGGGTCCGATGTACACGCCGATGGTCTACGCCCACGGCAAGGGCATGAGCGAGGCTGCGCGCACCCAACGCACCAAAGCCTCTCTGCTGAAGACGGAAGGTACCGGCTGGGACGTCGGCCACGCCGTGAAATTTCTGCTCAGCGATCATGCCCGCTACATCACCGGCCAGGTGCTGGTGGTCGACGGCGGTGTCACGCTGCAAGGCCCGGAGCGCGACTCCCGCGATCATTGATCACGGCCCCATCAAGGAAACTCTTCGGGCGAAACGCCGGGCAGCTTCCGGCCGACCCGCGCTGTGCGTATCGGCGGGCGAGAGCTGAGAGGCATTCATCGACCTCGCCGCGTGGGGTCCTGGCTGGCGACGCAGTGCTGATCGCGCCAGTCTCTAAACGAAATCCCTGCTAACAGGGAATTTTACAGGGAAACGAGCGGCTTTGGTTGCTCAGAGACGTGGCATGCGGCTAAAAACACTGCGCCGCAGGCATTTCTGAGTAATTCCCTGCTCCAATTAACAGGGAAGAGATCGAGAAAAACAGGGTATCATTCCCGAGCAAACAGGGAATTTCCGAAAAAGTCACCGGGCGCGAACGCTAGCATGGCCACGAAAGTGGGAGCGAGGTTGCCGCGTTGTGGACAGCGAGATTGCACCCCTTTCATGAAAACTACGGTAGGTGAATAATGTTAGGACGCGAAAGCCGAGATAGCATGTGATGGTGCACAAACTCGTGAGGCTCTCTCCCCGGTTGATGCGCCTTCAATATGGCGAGGCGCATCGCGTTGGCGGGCGCGATATGGGACGACTTGGCCTGGACCGAGCGGGATGACCGGGTGCCAAAAATCGAAGACGCAGCGGCGGGGCACTCGAACGGAAAATGTCGCGGAGCTTCGCCCACCTCGCATTTGAGATCAGCGGCCTTGCCGATAGCGGCAGTATTCGTCGCCGTTGTCATATTCGACGCAGACCTTCACCCTCCGCCGAGGCAGATATTCATCGTAGCTTCGATCATCTCGGTTTCGGTCCGCGCGATCCCAGCCTCGGTTGTCCCGATCGCCGTATCGGCCGCGATCCTTGTCGCGATCACGATGTTCGTCGCGCTCGCCGCGCTGCATGTCTTGACCAACTTCCCGGTCGTCCCCGTCACGCCGATGCATCTTCCAATCGGGACCCATCTCGCGATCATCGCTTCTGGATTGGCCCCGAGCGGTTCGTTGATCTCGCGGTTGCTGGACATTCTGGTCAGATGGGGCGGGCTGACTAGGCACGCTAGTCGGAGGCGAGGTCGACGGCTTCCCTTCGCCTTGCGCGAATGAGGACAGGCTCGACGAGGCCAATAAAAGGCTGGCAAGGACAAGAGCGCGCATGGATTTTCCTCCGGTAAGTCGCCAACGGTAACTATTGGCCGATCCATTGGTTCAATCGAAATCATCGCCATGGAACGAACGAGGTGGCCGCCGCGGCATCAGCGGAGGCACGGCCTTCGCCTGGTGCGCTGGCTTGCGTTAGCTCGGCGGGAGCTTCGCTGCCATGCCCTACCGGTGAGATTGCGACGATTGGGCTATCGCCGCATGTTGCCTGGAGTGGCTTCGTTGTACCGAGGGACACCCTCAATTGCTCTCCATGCCGTCGTCTCGGCTCGGTAGGAGAGGACCCGCGATCGTTACCCGACGGTAAACAGGCTGATGTATCCCTCCACCATTCTGCCACCGCTTGCATGATGATCGTCCCAAGACTGGTGGGGAGGACTGGTACGGCAACTGCGTTTCATCAATCCGTCGGCACGGATTGTGCCTTTGAGGTAATATCGTCAATCTTCGCCTTGTGCAGTTCATGCACGCCGTTTCAGCATTGCGAAAGCACGTTCGCTGGCAAAATAACTATAAAAATGCCCTGAACCTGCTAAACTTCAGGTTCAGAGCAGCTCTGAAAGAACGAAGCGATTAGCTTTGCTTCTTCGTGTATTTAAACTTTGGCGCATTCTTCAGATTGTCTTTGGTCGTATCAACGTAGGCGCGCCAGTTACCATCTTTCTGATTCAATACGACAGTTGACGGGTCGAGAACGACGTAGCTGTCGCCGAGTCCGAGGAAGCCGCCGACGCTGACGACAACGCCACTGACCGTCTTCCCGTTATCGACGACAAGGTCTTGAATTTCGCCGATCGACTCATTCTGATTGTTATAGACATTGGTGCCGACCAGATTGGACGTCATGAAGTCCGCCGGCTTTACAGTAACAAAACGTACGGCCATCGACGCGGTGTTTGCAATTTGCAAACCCTTATCGCCGGCCAATCCTGTCGTTGTCGCGGAGGATGGTGCAGACTGCTGTGCAGTCGCCGGGGGAGTGGCATTGCTGCTGGCGGGCGGAGTGGTCTGCGCGATTGCGACGGTCGATACGGTGGCTAATACAATTGCTAGAGCGCTGCGACTTAACATTGGGTAACCTCATGAGGTTGGAGTTGATGAGCAGAGAGATCATCGAAAGATTCTTCTCTCTCTTTCTCAAGCAGTCGGTTAAACGTACGTTCCTGTGCCGAATCGCCGCAGCATTAGATTGGCCAGTGCTTGCCCCGTGGTGCGTATCCGTTGCGATTTCGTTACCTAGAAAACTCCGGCTGCTAAACGGGCCTGACCCACGGAATGACTCTGGCTGCGACCTGTCTC
>DATAIA010000429.1:0-3237 GCA_036262895.1 Xanthobacteraceae bacterium | reverse complement strand
GCATGTCCCGGGCCACCGGCGACACGATGGGAATGCTCGCAACCGTCATCAATGCGCTCGCGCTTGAAACGGCAATCGAGCGCGCCGGTGCGCCGGCGCGCACGCTTTCGGCGCTTGCCATGCCGGCCGTTTGCGAAACCTATTCCCGCCAGCAGGCGCTCAGGCATCTTGGCAAGGGACGGATCGTCCTGCTCGGCGCCGGGACCGGCAATCCGTTTTTCACGACAGATACAGCGGCCGTGTTGCGCGCCGGCGAAATCGGTTGTGACGCGGTGCTCAAGGCAACCAATGTCGATGGAATTTACAGCGCCGATCCGAAAAAAGACCCCAAAGCGCAGCGTTTCGACCGCTTGACCCATTCCGAAGCAATCGAGCGTGAACTGAAAGTGATGGACGCCACCGCCTTCGCGCTTGCCCGGGAAAACCGTATGCCTATCATCGTGTTCTCGATCCGTGAGCCGGGTGCGGTGACTGCCGTGCTCGGAGGCAAAGGGCGCGTGACAATCGTCGGGTAATCCGGATCACTGGATCGTTTATTTCGAGAAGCTCATTTTCGAGAGGCTTACATGGCAACCGCAACGCACGATCTCGGCGAACTCAAGCGGCGTATGCAAGGCGCAATCCAGACGCTCAAGCACGAACTTAGCGGCCTGAGGACAGGGCGCGCAGCGGCGAGCATGCTTGATCCCGTACAGGTCGAAGCCTATGGCTCGCATATGCCGCTCAATCAGCTTGCAACCATCAGCATCCCTGAGCCGCGTTTAATTTCGGTTCAGGTCTGGGACAAGTCGATGGTGCATGCGGTTGAGAAGGCAATCATCACGTCCAATCTTGGCTTGACCCCTGCAACCGAAGGCCAAGTGCTCCGTATCCGCATTCCGGAACTCAATGAGGAGCGCCGCAAGGATCTGGTGAAAGTGGCGCATAAATACTCGGAAGCGGCTCGCGTTGCGATCCGACACGTGCGGCGAGACGGGCTCGACATTCTGAAGAAACTGGAAAAAGACCATAAAATTAGCGAAGACGATCACACGCGGATGTCTGACGAAGTCCAGAAGGCGACGGATCAGGCAATCTCGGATGTCGATCACGCGCTGGCCGCTAAGGAAAAAGAAATTCTAACCGTCTAACAACAAGTTCTAAGACAGGGCTTGCCTGGACATTGATGCCGGAGGCCGAGGTGCTGAACACAGGTTCGACCGCTCCGTCCGGCACGCCCCGTCACGTCGCCATCATTATGGACGGCAATGGGCGCTGGGCTGCCGCGCGCGGGTTGCCGCGTGCGGAAGGGCACCGGCGCGGCGTGGAAGCATTGCGCCGCACCGTGCAAGGCGCCGGCGAACTCGGCATCAGCATCCTCACGATCTTTTCATTCAGCTCGGAAAACTGGATGCGGCCGCTCGCGGAAATTCGCGATCTGATGGGTCTCCTGCGCCGCTTTATCCGCAATGATCTTGCCGAACTGCACCGCGCCAATGTTCGCGTACGCATTATCGGCGAGCAGGACGATCTTGATCCCGACATCAAGCGATTGCTCGCCGAAGCCGAAGATCTCACCAAGGCGAACGACGGCCTGGTGTTGGTCGTGGCATTCAATTATGGCGCCCGTCAGGAGATCGCGCGGGCCGCACGGCGGATCGCCGAGCAAGTTGCTCGCGGAATGATTACACCGTCTGAAATCACCGCCGATTTGCTCGGGCGTCATCTCGATGCTCCCGATCTGCCAGACCCTGATTTGATCATTCGAACCAGTGGCGAACAACGGCTGTCCAACTTTCTTTTATGGCAGGCAGCCTACAGCGAGCTGGTATTTTTGCCGATCTATTGGCCCGATTTCGACCGGGCTGCGCTTGAAACGGCGCTCGCCGAATACCGCAGTCGTGAACGCCGGTTTGGCGGGCTGGCGGCGAAAACCGGATCATAATTGATATGCAGGTGAGCAATCCGGGCGGCGGTTCAAGGCACCGCGAATTGGGGCTGCGCATCGCATCAGCCGCGGTGTTGGCGCCGGTTGCGGTGGGCGTAGCCTATGTTGGAGGTTGGACATTTGCTGCCTTCTGGCTTGCGGCGGCAATTGGCGTGTTTTGGGAATGGACCGGACTTGTCGCGTCAGCGCCTAAACATCTGGTGGTCGGAATCGGAAGTGCCGTCCTGGCTGTTGCAGCCGTTCTGATTGAAAGCGGTCGGCCCGGGCTTGCGGTCATCGCTGTTGGAACGGGAATGGTCCTGATTGCCGTTTTTGTTTCAGCGGAAAAACGGTTCTGGACGGCAGCGGGTATTGCCTATGCGGCTGTCATGCTTGCAGCACCTCTTGTGCTGCGGCGCGATGCTTCGCTGGGATTTCTCGCGGTCATATTCGTATTCGCGATTGTTTGGAGCACCGACATTCTGGCCTATTTCGTTGGCCGGTTCGTGGGTGGCCCGAAACTTTGGCGAGCTGTGAGCCCTAACAAAACGTGGTCGGGGGCGGTGGGGGGAACGCTTTGCGCAATCCTCGCGGGAAGCGCGCTTGCATTCCAAGCCGGCCTTGATCATGTGCTCGCAATAACGCCGGTCATTTTTGGACTTTCAGTGGCGTCGCAACTTGGCGACTTGTTTGAATCGGCGTTGAAGCGGCGGTTTGGCGCCAAGGATGCCGGCCATTTGATTCCCGGCCATGGAGGGCTGATGGACCGGCTCGATGGCTTTGTAACGGCGGCGCTCGTTGCTGCCTTGTTGGGTTTGCTGCGCGGCGGATTTGATGCGCCTGCGCGAGGATTGCTTGTATGGTGAAACAAATGACCGCCGGTGTGCCTTTGGTTCGAATGGATGCAATCGAGGCAACTGCGCCACGTTCGATTACAATTCTTGGCGCCACCGGTTCCATTGGAACCAGCACGGTGGACCTCATTAAGCGCTCGCCGGCGCGGTATCGGGTCGAGGCCATCACAGCTCATCGTAATGCAGGTGCGCTTGCCCAGCTTGCGCGCGAGCTCAAGGCCAAATTTGCCGCCGTGGCCGATCCATCAGCCTATCAAGAGCTCAAGGCCGGTCTTGCAGGCTCGGAGATCGAGGCCGCGGCAGGTCCCCAGGCGATACTTGAAGCGGCTCGCCGCCCAGCCGAATGGGTGATGGCGGCGATGATGGGGTCGGCGGGACTCGAGCCGACGCTCGCGGCGGTGGAGCGGGGTGGCACGGTTGCGCTGGCTAATAAAGAGTGCCTGGTTTGTGCCGGCGCGTTGTTTATGAACCGTGCGG
>DATAIA010000428.1:0-5360 GCA_036262895.1 Xanthobacteraceae bacterium | reverse complement strand
TCGTGCACCGGATTACTGGAGCTGCGCTCTATCTGGGTACGCTGTTGCTGGCGTGGTGGCTGATTGCCGCGGCCTCCGGACCCAATAACTATGCCACATTCCAGTGGTTCATCGGGACGCTGATCGGGCGGTTTATTCTGTTTGGCTATACCTGGGCGCTGCTCCACCACATGATTGGCGGGGTCCGGCATCTTATCTGGGACATGGGGTATGGCTTCGGGCCGAGCGAACGCGAGTGGCTCGCGCGTGCCACGCTGTTCGGCTCCGTTACGTTGACGATTCTTTTGTGGGTCGTCGGCTACCTTGTGGTGGGCGCACCGCGATGACGAAAAATCTTCATCCCAACATGCAAACACCCCTTGCCCGTGTGCGGGGGCTCGGCGCTGCCCGATCGGGCACCGAGCATTTCTGGCGTCAGCGCCTCACCGCTGTCGCCAATATCCCGCTCGCTATTGCGTTTATCGTGATCGTGGTTTCGCTGATTGGCCGCAATCACGCAGCAGTCGTACAGATCCTGGGTTCGCCGGCAGTGTCGATATTGATGTTGCTGTTTGTTCTCTCCGGTACAGTCCATATGCGGATCGGTATGCAGGTTATTATCGAGGACTATGTGCATAACGAGGGTTTGAAGCTCGTATCTCTGATCGCCAATACGCTGTTTGCGATCGCGATCGGGCTGATCTCGGCTTATGCGGTTCTGAAGCTTTCGTTTGGAGTTTGAGCGGATGGCCACCAACGGTTCTGCAAATGGAATGGGATCGCCCCTGGTGAACGGGCGGGCCTATCCGATTGAGGATCACAGCTACGATGTTGTCGTGGTCGGTGCAGGTGGCGCGGGACTGCGCGCTGTTGTCGGCTGTAGCGAGGCAGGTCTACGGACGGCGTGCATCAGCAAGGTGTTTCCGACGCGCTCGCATACGGTCGCCGCGCAAGGCGGCATCTCGGCGGCGCTCGGCAATATGGGCCCGGATGATTGGCGCTGGCACATGTACGACACCGTCAAGGGCGCCGACTGGCTCGGTGACCAGGACGCCATCGAGTATATGTGCCGCAGCGCGCCGGAAGCCGTGTACGAGCTGGAACATTGGGGCGTGCCGTTTTCGCGCACCGAAGAAGGCAAGATCTATCAGCGCCCGTTCGGCGGCATGACGACTCATTACGGCAAGGGCACCGCGCAGCGGACCTGTGCAGCCGCCGACCGTACCGGCCACGCCATCCTCCACACGCTTTATGGGCAGTCGCTTCGCCATGGCGCGGAGTTTTTCATCGAATACTTCGCGATCGATCTCATCATGGACGATGAAGGCCGATGCCGCGGTGTCATTGCCCTCAAGATGGATGACGGCACGCTGCATCGTTTCCGGGCGCATCAGACCATTCTCGCCACAGGCGGTTATGGTCGGGCGTATTTCTCCTGCACCTCGGCGCATACCTGCACCGGTGACGGCAATGCGATGGTGCTGCGTGCGGGCTTGCCGCTCGAAGACATGGAATTCGTACAATTCCATCCGACCGGCATTTACGGCGCGGGTTGCCTCATTACCGAAGGATCGCGCGGCGAGGGCGGATATCTCGTCAACTCCGAAGGCGAGCGCTTCATGGAGCGTTACGCGCCTTCAGCCAAGGATCTTGCGTCACGCGATGTCGTGTCGCGCTCGATGACGATCGAGATTCGCGAGGGCCGCGGTGTCGGCAAGCATAAGGATCATATCTATCTGCACCTGGACCATCTCGATCCCGCGATTGTCCATGAGCGGCTGCCAGGCATTTCAGAATCGGCCCGGATTTTTGCGGGCGTCGATATCACCAAGGAGCCGATCCCGGTTATTCCGACCGTCCACTACAACATGGGCGGCATCGCAACCGATTATCGCGGACAGGTACTGACAAAGAAAAACGGCGATCCCGATGCGGTCGTGCCGGGGTTGATGGCGCTTGGCGAAGCGGCCTGTGTTTCGGTCCACGGAGCAAATCGTCTGGGTTCGAACTCGTTGATCGATCTGGTGGTGTTCGGTCGCGCAGCGGCATTGCGCTGCGCCGAAACCTTGAAGCCAAACGACGCCCATCCGGACCTGCCGAAGGATTCTGCGGAACGTTCGCTTTCGCGCCTTGATCATTTCCGCCACGCGTCGGGCGGAACGCCGACGGCTGCGCTGCGCTTGAAAATGCAGAAAGTGATGCAGAACAATTGCGCTGTGTTCCGCACGGCGGAAGTTCTCGACGAGGGTCACAAGCTGATCCATGACGTTCATGCGGGCATGTCCGATATTGGCGTTACGGATCGCTCGCTCGTCTGGAATTCGGATCTCATCGAAACGCTTGAGATGGATAACCTGATTGTCCAAGCCGTGGTGACGATGGATTCGGCACGAAATCGCACGGAAAGCCGCGGTGCGCATGCACGCGAAGACTTCCCCGACCGTGACGACAAGAGCTGGATGAAGCACACGCTCGCCTGGGTCGACGAGGCCGGTACGGTGACGATCGATTATCGTCCCGTTCATACCTACACACTGTCAAACGACATTTCCTATATCGAACCCAAGGCCAGGGTGTATTGATCATGGTTGAGCTCGCCCTTCCGAAGAACTCGAAAATCAAAGAAGGCAAGACTTGGCCGCGCAAGCCGGGTGGCCATGACTTCCGCGAGTTCCGCGTCTATCGCTGGAATCCGGATGATGGCGAAAACCCGCGCGTCGATACCTACTACGTCGATGTCGATGATTGCGGGCCGATGGTTCTCGATGCGCTGATCTGGATCAAGAGCAACCTCGACCCGACCCTGACATTCCGTCGTTCATGCCGCGAAGGCGTATGCGGCAGTTGCTCGATGAACATCGACGGCACCAATACGCTTGCTTGCACCAAGGGCATGGACGAAGTCAAAGATGCGGTCCGGGTTTATCCGTTGCCGCATATGTCGGTGGTCAAGGATCTGGTGCCCGATCTCACGACGTTCTATGCGCAATATGCTTCGATCGAGCCGTGGCTGAAAACGGACTCGCCGTCTCCCGAGAAAGAATGGAAGCAAAACCGCGACGATCGCGCGAAGCTCGACGGACTTTACGAGTGCATTCTGTGCGCGTGCTGCACCACAAGCTGTCCAAGCTATTGGTGGAACGGGGATCGTTATCTCGGCCCTGCCGCGCTGCTGCAAGCCAATCGCTGGATTGTTGATAGCCGCGATGAACATACCGGCGAACGTCTCGACAATCTCGAAGATCCGTTCCGGCTGTATCGCTGCCACACCATCATGAATTGCTCGAAGGCCTGCCCGAAGGGCCTCAACCCCGCTGAAGCGATTGCTGACATCAAAAAGAAGATGGTCACGCGTCAGGTGTAGCCCTGTTCCTGAGCGGTTAATCGAACAAACAGCTTTGTTGAAGCATTCGATTGTTGAAACGTCGAATGTGCATTCGAGCTATTAGCCCCCCACCCCTAGCCCCTCCCCGCCACGCGCAAGATGCGCGCGGGAGGAGGGGAATCCAAGCGTCATGCTTGTATCGACAGATGTAGATCCTGCGACACACCAGAAATAAGCAGCGCAATTGTTTGGTGGTTCCCCTCCCCCGCTCTTGCGGTGGGGAGGGGCTAGGGGTGGGGGACAGCGAATTCCCAGCCAAGCTGATATCCGTAGCTAGGGCACGCATTCGTTTGTTGAGGAACTTGCCCGTTATCGCCACACCGGCCTGAGCAAACGCGACTGCATGTCGAGCATGGCGGTTGCGACGCTGTGACTATCTGAAAGAATTTCCAGCATCATTGACATTGGTGTCGGATGCGGTGCCTGGACCTCACCGATCACATCGCCGAAATCGAATGCCAGTTCCGCTTCAAATTTGCGCGCAAGCTGTTGCATCCGTTTGTTGTCGGCGAGGCATGCCATGTGCAGATGTTTATAGCCGCGATTGCGTGCAGCCAGCAGCGTCCGGTCGAGCAATGCGGTGCCGACACCGTGGCTTTGCCAGGGCCGCTCGATACTGAAGGCAATCTCCGCCTCGTTTGTCGTTTCCGCATCGAGCGGTCGCAATTCAGCGGCGCCACGCAAAGTGCCGTCAACAAAAAAGCCGTGAACCACGGCGTTAAAGCCGTTCAACAAAGCGACATAATCGGAGATGAATTCGTCCGAGACCGCGCCGCCAAAGCGATTGCGGCGGCTCTCCGGATCAAGGCGCAGTAGATGGTCCCGATAGGCCTCGGCTTCCGTGATCCAGAGCTTGCGGATCATGCCGTCGGTCAGGGGCTCGTGCATGGCTGGTTCTCTCTAAGCTTTGCTTTACGAACACCCTCTGGGACGTCTCCCTTAGTTTTCGAGTTTTCTTCTCAGTTTTTCCGCGGCAGGCGGCCTGGTTGGGCCCGAATTGCGGCTGGCGGACCTGGGCGAGCTGCATATTGCAGTGCAGCAATTGCTTTTCAAGGGTAGGCTTGCCCCAAGCTTACGCAAACGTGAATCCGGGAATTGCAAATGCGCGGATATCGCGCGCTATCCTTCTGTTTAAGCGAGATCTTTCGGAAAACCGGTTTCCGCTTTTCCGGATCATGCTCCAGTGATTATTGACGCATAAGGCTTGGCTTTTTTCTTTCCAAACGGAAAGCCGTTCCCATCAGCGTAAAACTATGTAATGGCTGAATTCTTCCAGACCCTCCTGCACAACTTTCCGCCATGCAAGGAACCGTTATCGAGCGCTACGCTGCCCTGGTGGCGCAAGGCGAGATTGAGCGCGATCCTGCCCAGCAGGCGCTGGCGGAACAATTGTCGATGCTTTCCGTCCGCCTCGGTCAGCACCGTCTGGCGCGCAAATCGTCGGCGCTTGGGTGGATGTTTGGCCGCCGCCAGAATCGTCAGGACCCGATCAAGGGGATTTACATCCACGGTCAGGTTGGGCGCGGCAAGACCATGCTGCTCGATTTGTTTTTTGCGTCAAGCTCCGTGCAGCGCAAGCGGAGGGCGCATTTTCACGAATTCATGGTGGATGTGCACGAGCGCGTGCATGCCTATCGTCAAAAGATCAAAGCCGGAGAAATCACGAACGATGATCCCATTAAACTCGCGGCAGCAGCAATTGCCGAGGAGTCGTGGCTGATCTGTTTCGACGAATTTCATGTCACCGACATCGCCGATGCAATGATTCTCGGGCGCTTGTTTACCCGCCTGTTTGAACAAGGCGTTGTTGTCGTTGCCACTTCAAATGTGGTGCCATCCGATCTCTACAAGGATGGACTGAACCGAGCCTTATTCGTTCCGTTTATCGAGTTGTTATCGACGCGGATGGACATCGTGAGCCTCGATGCCCGCACCGATTATCGTCTTGAGAAACTCTCGGACGTAGCAATGTGGTACGTGCCGGCGGATTCCAAGG
>DATAIA010000427.1:0-1791 GCA_036262895.1 Xanthobacteraceae bacterium | reverse complement strand
CAGAGGTCCTACAGTTGCTCTCACCGACAACGGCCGCTTCGGGGCAAAACCGGAAGGCCGGATCTCGACCAGCTGCTACCGCCGAGCGCCGAAAGCGGCCAATTCAGTTTCGCAATTCGCTGCCCGACGACATTTCGACGATCTGCGTAACGGCCATCCAGCACGCTCGATGCGCGAGCTCCTTCGGGAGCTGATCGACGGCGCGGACGTGGAACCCGAGTACAATGTCTAGAGGCCGCAAGCCCGCATGAACTTCTCGTGCAGGTATCGGTTGACCCCTCTCTGTGGGCTATGGACTGCCGGCAAATGATTAGGGGAGAACCGTCCCGCCGAATGCCTGGGCGAAGGCGCGGGCTTCGCTCTCAAAGTCGAAATCGACACGCAACACGGTTGCGGCGCCAAGTAGCGAATACCGGATCGTGGGTTGCGCCTTTCCGCTATCCAGCCATTTCCGCATTGCCGCGACGATCTTCGCGGCAGGGTCGTCGCTGTAATGCAATTCCACAATGTGCATTGGCTTCGCCCCTCCAAATAGGGCGCACCCCAGCGATCGCGTCGCCCATACCCAATCTGCCGTAGAATATAAATCGGGCACGCAAGCGTCAAACGCGATGAATGCGGGCAATCGGCTGACCGTGAATTAGGGAACGTAAGGACCGCAGCGGACGCATGGCCGCCCGACAGGATTAAATCCTGTCCGGAACGAGCTACGCAGAAAGCAAGTGCTCGCGGACCGGTTCGTCTTCACGCGCAACCTGGCTAGGAGAGCGCGCAAACGAGTCCAGAGCGTATGGTATGCGAGGCTCGTCAACGGCATATCCAAAGAAACTCACCGTTTTGGAATAGATCGCCCAAGCATCGGCTAGCAGCGCTCTGGCCGTGCGGGCGATCGTCTGATGTTCGGTCCGATGTAACTGGGCATCGCCGTGAGACAGGAAACCCGCCGCGAAATTTAAGACCGGCATCAGAGGAGCATTCTGCCGGTTTTGCGTCCACAGGTTCAGCATCTTGAGCTGACGGCGCAAATCCAACTCGGCTCGGTTGATTTTTCTGCGGACCTCGTGCGGGATCCCCAGAGCGGCAAAAAACAACATCAGAATGTCGCGCAGCGCCTTCTCTGCCTCGTTCGAACTGCGCAGGCACTCGGACAGACCAATCAGAACCATCCCGGTATCAAGGGTGATCGCCTCCGTTGGCTCGCTCAAGGGCCGACCACCAACCCGATAGAGTTCGCCGACGCTCAACTTGTGATACCGGCTTTGCAGAATCCTTGCGAGCCCTGCTTTTTGTACCTCCGATGCCGTCACCGGCTCCGGCAGGAATATCCGTCGCCAGATGCTGCCTGTCTCAACGAGTATTGTTCCCATGCCGGCCGTACCCCCTCACTTGGTTCTCGCCTCGCCCTCAATACGCTGCGGATCGTTGTTCCTTTGAGTGGCAATCTCCATCAAACGTCGCACGCTCCGACTATGACGCAAATGCGACAGCCCCATACCACACCGAAGGCAGCCAGAATGCACTTGAGTCGGGCATTCCGTAGGCCGCGCGCGCGCCGACCTGAGAGACTGAGAAGAGTTATTTGTTGTTCGCTGAATCGGTAAGCTCGGGAGTAGAAGAGAGTGTGTGCTTGAAAAAGCCCGCTCAGGATCCTTGTGCCGATTGCGAGCCGGCGCTCGACCGCGCGGGGACAATCGAAGGTGTTGGCTGTTGTGCGACCGGTACACCTGGGCGCAGCTCGACATAAGTGACGACGCGCTTGACTCCCGGAATGTACCGGGCGCTGCGGGTTGC
>DATAIA010000426.1:0-1749 GCA_036262895.1 Xanthobacteraceae bacterium | reverse complement strand
CGAAGCTGCTCGACGTCTTTACCAAGGCTGCGGCCGGTTACGGACTCGACTGCATCGTCGACATGGGTGACCGCGTCACCGCCCACAGTCACGACGAAGCCGTGAAGAACATGCAGGACGTCAAGGCGCAGTTCAACAAGGTCGCGGTCCCGACCTACAGCGTAATCGGCAACCACGATCTACTGCACATGACGCGGGAGGAAAACGAACAAGTGATGGGCAGCCCCGGCACCTCGTACAGCCGCGACGTCAAAGGCTATCACTTCGTGTTCTTCAATCCGCCGCTTGACCTCTCCCATAACGGTTTGCACATGACCCAGGAAGAGCTCGACTGGCTGGAGAAAGATCTGGCATCGACCGACAAGCCGACCATCGTCTTCAGCCATGTGCCGCTCGACAACGACGAGGCCGACAACAAGAGCGGCCGCGCCGCGAGCAAGTCCGACCGGCTCTACTTCTTCTACCCCGAAGGGCCGCAGGTACGCGAAATCATGGAGAAATCGGGCAAGGTCATCATGGCAATGGCCGGCCACCGCCACACCAACAGATATCGGGAAATTAACGGCATCCACTACATCACGCAGCAATCGCTGGTGCAGGCCTATGAGAAGCATTACCGCAAGCCCCACCGCGCGTGGTCGGTGATCGAACTCGACGACGACAAAATCACGGTTAAGCTCAAGGGCCGCGCGCCGATGCGCCTGCAAGGCTCGATGACCAAGAAATTTACGCTGGTCCCGCGCACTTCGCCCAAATTTGTGCCGAAACAAATCCCGGACAGCGCGCCCGAAGGGATGGATGCGTGGGTGCCCCCCAACGACGACATGCCCGAAGCGGATGTGGCCAAACCCGCCGGGTCCGCGCCAATTGTGGTGCCTGAGAGCATCCTTCCCAAGCCTGAATCTGAACCCAAAGCGATAGACACAATACCGGCCCAGCCCGAAGAGATTCCGGCACCAGCCACGCCCAAGCCGCCCGAGCCTTCCCTATAGCGGCAGCAGCGCAGCGGCGATGCGCCGCCCGTCGGCCATCAAAACATTATAGGTCCGGCAGGCCGCGCCGGTATCCATGGTCTCGGGCAATATTCCCCGCGCCTTCAGCGCCTGTGCGACTTCTTTATTCAGCCTCGTGCCCTGCGCGCCGCAGCCGATCAGGACGACATCCACGTCCTTTTTGTCCAGCATGTCGAAATCGGAGGCTTTAAGATTGTCCATCGAAGATGCAGACCATGACATGGTGCGATCAGGAAAGACCAGAACCGGCCCCTGATAGGAATTGCCGCTGATTTTAAAGCCGCCGGCGTTGTAGCTCTGGATGATCTGGCGGTCGGCGGAAATAAGGGGTGTTACGTCCATGCCGTACTATACAGGCACGGCGGGTAAAATCACGTGTCTAATGGAAACGCGGCGCCATCGCCATGGCACGGCGGGCAAATGCGAAGTTCCTCGATGCTCTTAAAAACGCGGAACTCAGTCTCATGACACATCTCCCTTCACTTGAAATATAGCAAAAGAGAGCTTTTTCAGCCACAAAGACCGCTATTTTGTTGTGGTTTTAGGGGCTTACAGCATGCCCCGAAACCCGCAGAAAACGGGCCTTTCAGGCCGGCGCGCTGCCATTGACGGCCTCGGGCTCGGTGTCCTCGCCGGGACGGAGCTTGAGGTAGTACAGCGACGGCGACGACACGAAGTAGGATGAGTGCGTGCCGATCAGGATGCCGAGGAACAGCGCCGAAACGAAGCTGCGGAT
>DATAIA010000425.1:0-6325 GCA_036262895.1 Xanthobacteraceae bacterium | reverse complement strand
TGGGCGCTGGCAAACGGCACCGGCAAGGCGATCGTGAAAACCGGTGGCGATTCCTGGTTCTTCATTACGGCCGATTATGCCTTCGGACATGCCCTCGAACGCGACACCACTGCGGTTGTTAAGGGGAACGGCGGCAAGGTGGTTGGCGATGTGAAGGTGCCGCTCAATACTGCGGACTTCTCCTCGTATTTGTTGCAGGCGCAGTCATCGAAGGCGAAGATCATCGGGCTTGCCAACGCCGGTGGTGATACCATCAACTCGATCAAACAAGCGTCCGAGTTCGGCATTGTCAAAGGCGGCCAGAATCTTGCGGGGCTGCTGGTGTTCTTGACGGACGTTCATGCGCTTGGCCTGCAAACGGCCCAGGGCCTGATCATGACCGAGTCTTGGTATTGGGATATGAACGACGCCAACCGCGAATTCGGCAAGAAATTTGCGGCCGCGAATGGCGGAAAATATCCGACCATGGTGCAAGCCGGCGTCTATTCGGCCGTGATGCACTATCTGAAGGCCGTTGCTGCGCTAAAAAGCGATGCTGACGGCAAAGCTGTCGTTGCCAAGATGAAAGAATTGCCGACCGAGGACAAATTGTTCGGCAAAGGCAACATTCGTGTTGATGGGCGAAAAATTCACGACATGTATCTGTTTGAAGTGAAGAAGCCCGAAGAATCCAAGTATCCGTGGGACTACTACAAGCTGCGCGCTACCATCCCGGCAGCCGAAGCATTCCGTCCGCTCAAGGACGGAGGATGCCCGTTGGTCAACGGCTGATCCGACTCTAGTGGTCCGATTCAAACATTCGCATTCCGTCTCGGCGGTATCCTTTTGCGAATGTTTGAATCTAATGGCCGCTAGCAAATATAGGCCGCTAGTGGAGCCTTGGATTTGAAATTCGCTTCGCGAGCCCGCGGCTAGCTGGGTAGCGAATGTCGAATCCGCTCCACGAGTGCTGAAGTGGGGGGAGGCGGGGAGCGCATCGAGCGCTCCTCGCATTCGCGGGGTGAAATGCGATGTTCGAGATTTTCGGCATCCCATCGCAGGCGCTGTTCGGGCAGTTGTTGCTCGGCCTGATCAATGGATCGTTCTACGCTCTGCTGAGCCTTGGGCTTGCCGTCATTTTCGGCATGCTCAACATCATCAATTTCAGTCATGGCGCCCAATATATGATGGGCGCCTTCGTTGCCTTCCTGGGGATGCAATATCTCGGCATTGATTACTGGTGGTCGCTGATCGTTGCGCCGATCGTTGTCGGGCTCTCGGGAGTTATTATCGAGCGCTTGTTTCTTCAGCGCCTTTACAAGCTCGATCACCTCTACGGTTTGCTGCTCACATTCGGTCTCGCCTTGATCATCCAGGGCGTATTCAGAAATTATTACGGCTCTTCCGGCCTGCCTTATCGCGTCCCGCCGCTGCTGCAGGGCGGCCAGAACCTCGGCTTCATGTTTTTGCCGAATTACCGCGCCTGGGTCATCGTGTTCTCGCTGGTTATTTGTTTGGCGACTTGGTTCGTCATCGAACGCACCAAGCTTGGCTCATATCTGCGGGCGGCAACTGAAAATCCGACGCTGGTTCGTGCCTTCGGCATCAATGTGCCGCGCATGATTACGCTGACATATGGTTTCGGGGTAGGGCTCGCCGCGCTTGCCGGCGTGATGGCGGCTCCGATTTACAACGTGAACCCGCAGATGGGAGCCGATCTCATTATCGTGGTGTTCGCGGTCGTTGTGATTGGCGGCATGGGCTCAATCATGGGCGCGATCGTGACCGGGTTCGCATTGGGGGTCATCGAAGGATTGACCAAAGTCTTCTTCCCTGAAGCATCGAACACCGTGATCTTCGTCATCATGGCGATCGTCCTTCTCATCAGGCCGGCAGGCCTATTCGGCCGAGGGGCGTGACATGGAACAGGTCAAGCACACTGCCGGGATTTCTCCCGTTGTTCTGGCGCCAAGAAGCGAAGTCACTGCTTTCGCGATCATGGTTGCATTGCTGATCATTGCACCAAGCTTTATCTATCCGATGTTTCTGATGAAGGCTTTGTGCTTTGCGCTGTTTGCCTGTGCGTTCAATTTGCTCATCGGCTATGTCGGCCTGCTATCGTTCGGTCACGCGCTGTTTTTCGGTTGGGCAAGTTACGTCAGCGCCTATACCGCGAAAATCTGGGGCTTGCCCCCTGAGCTTGCCATTTTTGCCGGCGTCATCATCGCTGCGGGATTGGGTTTGGTGGTCGGGCTGCTGGCGATCCGGCGCCAGGGCATCTACTTCTCGATGATCACGCTCGCCTTGGCTCAGATGATGTATTTCTTCGCGCTGCAAGCCCGCTTTACGGGTGGCGAAGACGGCATCCAAGCAGTTCCGCGCGGGCGCTTTCTCGGCGTGCTTGATCTTTCCAATCAAACAAATATGTATTTTTTTGTTGTCGCCATTTTCCTTGGCTCCTTCTTGCTGATCTATCGCATCATCAACTCGCCATTCGGCGAGGTGCTCAAGGCCGTGCGTGAAAACGAAGCGCGCGCGATTTCACTCGGCTACAAGACGGATCGCTATAAGCTTGCCGCCTTCGTTCTCTCGGCCACTCTTGCGGGCCTTGCCGGCGGCACTAAGGCGATTGTGTTCCAGCTCGCATCGCTCACCGATGTTCACTGGAGCATGTCGGGTGAAGTCATTTTGATGACGCTGGTCGGTGGGCTCGGCACGGTCTTTGGTCCCGTCATCGGTGCGTTTGTCATTGTGGCGATGGAGAATTATCTCGCGCAGTTCGGCCAATGGGTGACTGTCATTCAAGGCGTCATCTTCGTGGCATGCGTGCTGCTGTTCCGCCGAGGTATCATCGGCGAGATTGCCAACGCGCTGAAGATAAAATTGTAAACAGTGCTGCACTCGCGGCGGCCCCCTGGAAATGCATCAAAATACGGAAATTGATGCGATTAACCACTTTTGCGGGTATGATGATGGGGCCGATTTTGACGGTTGGACCCCAACACTGCTATTGCCTAGCCAGTCCGCTGAGATGCCAATGTCTCGCCTCAGCTGAGGCGTGGGCCTTTCGAACCGATCGGCCATTTGCTTGAGCCGTGACGTTGGCATTGGAAACGACCCTTTCTTCAGTTTTAAAGCACCCGAGTTCCAAAATCCCGAGTTTCAAAAAGCCATGAGCAACATCAATCCGAATCCGTTCACCACCCGTCCCGAGATCGAGGGTACCTTTGGGGTGGTCACGTCGACCCACTGGATCGCGACAGCGGTGGGCATGGCGACACTGGAAAAGGGCGGCAACGCATTCGATGCCGGTGCCGCAACTGCATTTACACTGCAGGTCGTCGAGCCGCATCTCAATGGTCCGGCCGGAGACGTGCCGGCGATTGTCTTTGACGTGCGGCGGGGAAAACCGGAGGTCATCTGCGGGCAGGGACCAGCACCCGCAGGCGCTTCGATCAAACATTTCCGTGACCTCGGCCTCGACATCGTTCCAGGCACGGGCATGCTGCCGGCCTGTGTGCCCGGTAGTTTTGACTCCTGGATGTTACTGCTGCGCGACTACGGAACGCTTCGCGTAGCCGACGTCCTCAATCCTGCAATCGGCTATGCAAGTCAGGGGCATCCGCTGGTCGAGCGCGCCAGCGCGACGATCGGCACCGTCGCGGACTTGTTCCGCGACCATTGGCCGACATCCGCGGCCGTCTACTTGCCTGGCAACAAGGTTCCCGAGCCGGGCGTGCTCTTTACAAACAAAGCGCTTGCCGAAACCTACGCCCGCATCGTGCGGGAGGCGGAAAGTGTGGGCTCCGATCGCGAGAAGCAGATTGAGCGCGCCCGCAAGGTCTGGTCCGAAGGTTTTGTTGCCGAGGCTGTCGATCGTTTTTGCCGAACCCAGGACATCATGGATGTCTCCGGCACGCCCCATCGCGGCGTGCTCAGCGGCGAAGACATGGCGCGCTGGCAGGCCCGTATCGAAGCGCCGCTGACCTATCAGTACGGTAGATACACAGTGTGTAAGGCCGGCCCCTGGAGTCAGGGGCCTGTCATGTTGCAGCAGCTCGCGCTGGCCAAGCATTTCGGTTTCGACAACCTCGATCCGAAGAGCGCCGACTTCATCCATTATCAGGTGGAATGCGCAAAGCTCGCCTACGCTGATCGAGAAACCTTCTACGGCGATCCTGACTTTGTCGAGGTGCCGATGGAGACGCTGCTCTCGGATGCCTACAATGCCGAGCGCGCCAAGCTTGTGACCAATCAGGCTTCGCTCGAATTGCGTCCCGGTTCGGTCAAAGGCTTTGGGGGAGTGATCAAGCTGCGGCGCGCCGAGGAATATATGGATGCGGCCCACACCGGGCATGGTGCCGGCGAACCGACGGTCGGCCGGCTTGGCGAGGTCGTCGGCGATACCGTGCACTTCGACATCATCGATCGCGACGGCAACATGATTTCGTCGACGCCATCAGGTGGGTGGTTGCAATCCTCGCCGGTCATTCCGGAATTGGGCTTTGGTCTTGGAACCCGCGGCCAGATGTTCTGGCTGGACGAGACTCATCCAGCCGCGCTTGCTCCCGGCAAGCGGCCGCGCACGACGCTAAGTCCAACGATGGCGCTGCACGATGGCGAGCCGTATCTCTGCTGGGGTACGCCGGGCGGCGATCAGCAGGATCAATGGACGACGCAGTTCTTCCTTCGCCATGTTCACGCGGGTCTTAATCTGCAAGAAGCGATCGATGCGCCGGCTTGGCATACGGAACATTTCCCGATTTCATTCTGGCCACGAACCGCCCGTCCGGGTGTCGTCGTCATTGAGGGGCGGGTGCCTGCGGAGACCATGGCTGAACTCAAACGGCGTGGTCATATCGTCGAGGTCGGACCGGATTGGTCGGAAGGCCGCCTCACAGCGGCTTCTCGTGTCGGGCCGCGCCGTCGTGCTGCAGCAAATGCGCGCGGCATGCAGGGCTACGCCGCAGGGCGTTAAATTCAGTCGCGGAGTCTGTCGATGACGTGGTCGATCATCGCTCGCGACAAGCCGTCCGGCCGGTTCGGGATTGCGGTTGCGACAAGGTTCTTTGCTGTTGGCTGCCGGGTGCCGCATATCGCGCCCGGGTTCGGCGCTGTCGCCACACAGGCGCTCGTCAATCCATTTTACGGGGTCGATGGCTTGCAAGCCCTTCGTGACGGCGTTCCAGCAACCGAAGTTGTTGCGCAGCTCACCGCTGCTGATGCGGGACGCGATCATCGGCAACTGCATGTCGTGGATGCGACGGGCGGAGTCGCGGCGCATACGGGGTTATCGTGCGTTCCCTGGTGTGGCCATCGCACGGCTGAGGACTGCTCGCTTGCCGGAAATATGCTGGCCGGGCCGGGCGTTCTTGATGCGACGGCGGAAGCTTATGCCGCCCATGCCTCTCTTCCATTTCCGCAGCGATTGATCGCGGCGATGCAAGCCGGCGAAGCAGCGGGTGGCGATATCAGGGGCAAACAATCTGCCGCATTGTTGATCTACGGTGAGGAAGATTGGCCGGATCTCGATTTGCGGGTTGATGACCATACCGAGCCGCTTATAGAGCTCGCCCGGCTCGAACGTGTGAGCCGCGAGCGTTTCATTCCCTTCAGCCGCTTGCTGCCGAGCCGGCGTGATCGGGTTGGCGTGACCGATCGGAATGTGATCGAAGCTGAAATCGCCAAGCAACAGGCAGCAGACCACTGATGACCGATATGCCCCTTCTTGCGGTCGAGGATTTGAAAGTCGCATTTCATGGCGATAACGGCCGTATCACGCGCGCTGTTGAGGGTGTGGCATTTGAAGTGATGCGTAGCCGCACGCTTGGTATTGTCGGCGAGTCGGGTTCCGGCAAAAGCGTGACGTCTCTGGCGATTATGGGTTTGTTGCCCGCAGACTCCTCTGAAATTTCCGGAACCGTCCGGTTCGATGGCATCGATTTGCTCGGTTTGCCCGATCGCGCGCGCCGCGATCTGCGTGGCGCTCGCATCGCCATGATTTTTCAAGAGCCGATGACCTCGCTCAATCCGTCTTACACCGTGGGCGATCAGATCATCGAGGCGCTCGTGCGCCATCGCGGTCTGACAAAGCAGAAGGCGCGCATCCATGCCATCGAGCTGTTGCGCAGGGTAGGGATCCCATCGCCGGACCTGCGGATCGATGACTATCCGCACAAGCTCTCTGGCGGTATGCGCCAGCGCGTGATGATTGCGATTGCACTTGCCTGCGATCCTGAGCTGTTGATTGCTGATGAACCGACAACCGCGCTAGATGTGACGATCCAGGCGCAAATCCTCGATTTGCTGCGCCGGCTGAAAGCGGAGAGTAACGCCGCGATCATCT
>DATAIA010000424.1:0-5665 GCA_036262895.1 Xanthobacteraceae bacterium | reverse complement strand
CTTTACGGCCATATCGATGCGGCCGAGACCTATTCGGTCGGACGATGGCTGAACGATGTGCGCGCGGCACTCGACGAAGCCGCAAGTACGTCCCGGATTCCGATTATTGTTGGCGGCACAGGTCTTTATTTCAAAGCATTGCTTGAGGGACTGGCGGCGGTCCCCCCCATCCCGTCGGAAATCCGTGCGGGCATCCGCGCGAGGCTGGAGCTTGAGGGCGCTCAGGCGCTCCATGCCAATCTCGCCCGGCAGGATCCGGTTTCAGCCGCAAAAATCCCGCCCGCCGATGGTGTGCGCATTGCCCGGGCTCTGGAGGTTCTTGAGGCAACCGGCCGGCCGCTCACCGACTGGCATGCAACCGGTCTTGCTCCGGTGCTCGGCGGTGCCGCGCTGGTGATGAAGGTGTTTCTGGCTCCGGATCGGGCCGAGTTGCGCCGCAGGATAGATGCCCGGTTCGACGCAATGCTGGCGGCCGGCGCTCTTGAGGAGGTTCGCGCACTTGTGGCTAGGCGGCTTGAGGCCCTTCACCCACCGATGAAGGCCCATGGCGTGCCGTGGCTTGCCAAGGTGCTCGCTGGCGCAATGCCGCTGGTTGAGGCGGCGGAAGCCTCGAAGACCGATACGCGGCACTATACCAAGCGCCAATTCACATGGTTTCGACGCCAATTAGCCGATTGGCCCTGGATTCCCCCATCCGAGGCTGGGCACGCCATTCGAAGGGCTTTGGAAGGGGTTCCGGCTTGACTCTCGGGATACGGCGGCTATAACGCGAAACGAAATGTTGAAAGGGCGCTTATATGCGCAATATTATTCTCGTAGTAGGAAGGCGCATCGCCGGGGGTGGCTGAATACCATTCCTGACACGGCGGTGCGCGCAGGGGCTCTCGGGGCCCCTTTTTTAATTCCCGAGAGGGCCAAACCAGAGCAGATCCGGAAAGTCAGTGGAGCAGGCAATGGCGAGAGAAATGACCGGCGCCCAAATGGTGATCCAGGCGTTGGCGGATCAGGGCGTACAGCACATTTTCGGCTATCCGGGCGGAGCGGTGCTGCCGATCTATGACGAGCTGTTTCAGCAGGATGCCGTCAAACACATTCTGGTGCGGCATGAGCAGGGCGCGGTCCATGCGGCGGAAGGCTATGCCCGTTCAACCGGCAAGGTCGGTTGCGTGCTGGTGACCTCCGGGCCGGGCGCGACTAACGCCGTAACCGGTCTGACCGATGCATTGCTCGATTCGATTCCGCTGGTCTGCATTACGGGACAGGTGCCGACCCATCTTATCGGCAACGACGCATTCCAGGAATGCGATACGGTCGGTATTACCCGGCCGTGCACCAAACACAATTACCTCGTGCGCAATATCGAAGATCTCGCGCGCGTTCTGCATGAAGCCTTCTACATCGCGGCAGCGGGACGTCCCGGACCCGTGGTGGTCGATATTCCGAAGGACGTGCAGTTCGCCAAGGGCACTTATTCAGCGCCGACAAACGTCCATCACAAGACATATCAGCCGCGGCTCAAAGGCGATGCCGACAAGATCAAAACGGCGGTTGAGATGCTGGCGAAGGCCAAGCGGCCGATCATCTATTCCGGCGGCGGTGTCATCAATTCGGGACCCGAGGCAAGCCGCCTGTTGCGCGAATTCGCAAGGCTCACGGGTGTTCCCGTCACTTCGACATTGATGGGGCTTGGCGCTTTCCCGGCCGCCGATCCGCAATGGCTCGGCATGCTTGGAATGCACGGCACTTATGAGGCCAACATGACGATGCATGATTGCGACGTCATGCTCTGCATCGGCGCCCGTTTCGATGACCGCATCACCGGCCGTCTCGATGCGTTCTCGCCGGGCTCCAAGCGTATTCACGTCGATATCGATCCGTCCTCGATCAACAAGAACGTGAAGGTCGATATCGGCATCATCGGCGATTGTGGCCGTGTGCTGGAAGATATGATCCAGCATTGGCGCGCATCCGGATTTGAAACTGATAAACAAGCGCTTGGCGCCTGGTGGAAACAGATCGACACGTGGCGTGGGCGCAAGTCGCTCGCCTACCGGCATTCGAATGAAGTCATCAAACCCCAATACGCGATTGAACGTCTTTATGCGCTGACGCGCGACCGCGACGTCTACGTCACGACGGAAGTGGGCCAGCATCAGATGTGGGCCGCGCAGTTTTTCCGGTTTGAAGAGCCGAACCGCTGGATGACTTCGGGTGGTCTCGGCACCATGGGATATGGGCTGCCGGCTTCAGTCGGGGTGCAGCTTGCGCATCCCAACTCCCTGGTAATCGATATCGCCGGGGAGGCGTCCGTTCAGATGACAATGCAGGAAATGTCGACAGCGGTGCAGTACCGGCTGCCGATCAAGATTTTCATCCTCAACAATCAATATATGGGGATGGTCCGGCAATGGCAGGAGCTGCTGCACGGCGGCCGCTATTCGGAAAGCTATTCGGAGGCCTTGCCTGATTTTGTCAAAATGGCGGAGGCCTTTCATGCGGTCGGCATCCGCTGCACAAATCCGGGCGATCTCGATCATGCCATTCGCGACATGATCAATGTCGATAGGCCGGTGATCTTCGACTGCGTCGTTGATCCCGCCGAAAATTGCTTCCCGATGATTCCGTCAGGGCGCGCGCATAACGAGATGATTCTCGGCGATGCCGCGGAAAGCCTTGAGAATGCAGTTACCCGGGAAGGCAAGATGATGGTTTGAGTAAGTACGCGAATGTCCGCTCATTCCAAATAACGTGGCCCGAAACTCATGTCGCAAAGTCATTACCCCGCATCTACCGTAGTTGAGCAGATCGCCCACCATACGCTCGCTGTGATCGTCGATAACGAGCCCGGTGTGCTGGCGCGCGTGACCGGCCTGTTTTCGGGCCGCGGCTACAACATCGACTCGCTGACGGTTTCCGAGACCGAACATCAAAATCATCTCTCACGCATTACGATCGTGACGACGGGAACGCCGATGGTGATCGAACAGATCAAACATCAGCTCGAACGCCTGGTCCCGGTCCATCGCGTGGTCGATTTGACAGTGAGCGGTCGATCGATCGAACGCGAACTGGCGATGGTGAAGGTTCGCGGCACCAAGGACAAACGGATGGAAGCTTTGCACGCCGCCGAGGATTTCCAGGCGCGTGTCATCGATGACACCGGGGAAAGTTTCATTTTCGAATTCACCGGCGAATCCGAGCAGATTGATCAACTGGTTGAGCGGATGCTGCCGCTTGGGCTGGTGGAAGTGTCGAGGACCGGGATTGTCGCCATCAGCCGGGGTCCGGAAGCTATGTGATGCCGAAAGTTGATGCTATTTCTGCAGGAGGTGGGCCGATTGATAATATAAGGACTTCTGACATTCGCAGTCTTCGATCAGCTACCCAGATTTGTGGCATTGACAAATCTCAGCGGTAGGTGATCCATCGACCAATTCCCCCCGTTTTATCGAGCGCGATCTGTCGCAAACTAGGTAATCAAGGAAAGAAACCATGCGTGTATATTACGACCGTGATGCCGACCTTAATCTGATCAAAGGCAAGAAGGTGGCCATCGTCGGTTATGGCAGCCAGGGGCATGCTCATGCCCTGAACCTGCGGGATTCTGGCGTTAAGGAGGTTGCCGTCGCGCTGCGCAAGGGCTCCCTCTCAGCAAAAAAAGCCGAAGCGGAAAAGCTGAAGGTGATGGAAGTCGCGGATGCCGCCAAATGGGCGGATGTCGTCATGATGTTGACGCCCGACGAACTCCAAGCCGAGATTTACCGCGACCACCTGCACGACAACATGAAGAAGGGCGCGGCCTTGATGTTCGCGCACGGTCTGAGCGTGCATTTCAATCTGATTGAGCCGCGCGCCGATCTCGACGTGCTGATGATCGCGCCAAAGGGCCCCGGCCACACTGTCCGGTCTGAGTATCAACGCGGCGGTGGCGTTCCCTGCCTGTTGGCGATCCAGCGCGACGCATCCGGCAACGCCCATGACATTGGACTGTCCTACGGTTCGGCGGTTGGCGGCGGACGTGCCGGCATCATCGAGACCTCTTTCCGCGAAGAATGCGAAACCGATCTGTTCGGCGAGCAGGTTGTGCTCTGCGGCGGCCTCGTTGAACTGATCAAGGCCGGATACGAGACGCTGGTCGAAGCCGGCTATGCGCCGGAGATGGCGTATTTCGAGTGTCTGCACGAGGTGAAGCTGATCGTCGACCTGATCTTTGAAGGCGGCATTGCGACGATGAACTACTCGATCTCGAACACGGCCGAGTATGGCGAGTATGTCAGCGGCCCGCGCATCATCACGGAAGAGACCAAGAAAGAGATGAAGCGCGTTCTGGCTGACATTCAGTCGGGAACTTTCACGCGCAATTGGATGCTCGAGAACCGCGTCAATCAGACCTCGTTCAAGGCGATGCGCGCTAAACTTGCCAATCACCCGATTGAGCAGGTCGGCGAAAAGCTCCGCGCCATGATGCCGTGGATCAAAGCCAAGGCGCTCGTCGACAAGAGCCGGAACTGATCGCACGATCGGATATCTGAAGGGGGCCCGCAGCGGCGGGCCCCTTTATTTTCCACCCGGCATTTGTGCGAGCGGGTGGGTGAATTCCCCCATAAAAATGGTTCCCACTTCTCCGGGCCATGCTCTATGTTCGGTGCGCACCGGAAGCCCTGAATGGACACCGCAGCACTAAATCCCAGCCCAGCCGCATCCAACGCTATCAATCTCGATCGCGTCACGGTCGCCTTCCGCTTGGCTAACGCCAATGCCTTTACGGCGGCACAGGATGCTTCACTGGCGGTTGCCGATGGTGAGTTTGTCTCGATCGTCGGCCCGACCGGGTGCGGAAAATCGACATTGCTCAATGTTGCCGCGGGTCTGATTACTCCCGCCGCCGGCAGCGCCTCGATTTTTGGCGTGCCGCTTGCCGGACTTAATCAGGATGCCGGTTATCTCTTTCAGTCCGAAGCGCTGTTTCCCTGGAAAACGGCTGCCGAAAACGTTGCCATCGGCCTTGAAATACGAGGCGTGTCAAAGGCCGAGGCGCGCAAGCGGGCAGAGGTCTGGTTGGGTCGCGTCGGCCTTGCTGCATTTGCCGATCGTTATCCGCACGCGCTTTCCGGCGGACAGCGTAAGCGCGTTGGACTGGCGCAAGTTTTGATCCGTGATCCCAAGATCCTGCTGATGGATGAGCCGTTCGGTCCGCTTGATGCGCAGACGCGGCAGATCATGGGCAACCTGTTGCTCGATCTCTGGAGCGCTGATCGTAAGGCCGTGCTCTTCGTCACGCACGATCTTGAAGAGGCAATCGCGCTTTCCGATCGCGTGGTCATCATGTCGGCGGGACCTGCGGCACGCATTATCGGCGACTGGACTGTTCCGATTAAACGGCCGCGCGATATCGCGGAAGTCAAACTCGATCCGGCCTTTCATGAGTTGCATCGGGAAATTTGGCATGCGCTCAAGGAAGAAGTGCTCAAGGGCTATGCCCAGACCGGGGGAGGCTAGCGCCGCCGATTTGAAGTTCCTACACTGGTTGCGGCAAACTCGTTTAGGAACTTCAAATCGAAAGCGGCGCTAGAATCATAGATTTGCTAGTGCCCTTTTGTTTTCGAAGTTCGCACAAGGGGGGTGCTGCAGCGTATCGCGAACTTCGAAAACAGGGCACTAGGCA
>DATAIA010000423.1:0-1970 GCA_036262895.1 Xanthobacteraceae bacterium | reverse complement strand
TACAGTCGTCTTCCCGGTGCCCGGTGCACCTTCGACAAGGAAGATATGGCCACGGCTGAACCCGCCCGACAAAATATCGTCAAGCCCCCAGATCCCGGATTTCGCCTTGCCGGCTGTTGTTTCGACCTTGTTCATGCAACCCCTGACGGGGACAAACTCTAGTGGCGCCAGTCGGTTCCGCGCGAACGGAACTTTTTGCCCTCGTTCGCGGCTCACTTATGGCGTCATCATGGCGCGCCGTGGGCTAGAACGGCGGATCGATCGCTTCGTCATATTCCTTTTTGAATCGGGCGATCAATTCGGACGCCGGTACAATCTTGCCGATACTGCCGACGCCCTGGCCACTGCCCCAGATTTCCTTCCATGCCTTTGGCTTGGCGCGCTCGCCCGACGCATCGGTACCAAAGCTCATTTTCGACGCATCCGATTGCGGCAGGTTTTCCGGATCCATGCCGGCTGCGACGATCGAGGGCTTCAGGTAGTTGCCGTGCACGCCGGTAAACAGGTTTGAATAGACGATGTCTTCGGCGCCGGAGCTGGTGATCATCTGCTTGTAGCCTTCCACCGCGTTGGCCTCGGCGGTGGCAATGAAGGCCGAACCGATATAGGCGAAGTCGGCCCCGAGCAGCCGGGCGGCGCGGATCGCGCGGCCGGTCCCGATTGCGCCCGAGAGCGCGATGGGCCCATCGAACCATTGCCGGGTCTCTGCCACGAATGCGAATGGCGATATTTCGCCGGCATGGCCGCCAGCGCCCGCAGACACCAGGATCAGACCGTCCGCGCCCTTCTCGATCGCCTTGTGAGCGAACTTCTGGTTGATCACGTCATGAAAGACGATGCCGCCCCAGCGATGCGCGGCCTGGTTGAGCTCTTCACGGGCGCCCAGTGAGGTGATAATGATCGGCACCTGGTGCTTCTCGCAAACCGCGAGATCTTGTTCGAGCCGATTGTTCGACCGGTGTACGATCTGGTTTACCGCGAACGGAGCCGAGGGGCGATCGGGATTCGCCTTGTCGTAGGCTGCAAGCTCTTGCTTGATCCTCACCAGCCATTCGTCGAGCAGCGCGGGCGGTCGCGCGTTCAGCGCCGGAAACGATCCAACCACGCCTGCCTTGCATTGCGCGATCACGAGATCGGGCACGGAAATAATAAACAGCGGCGCACCGATCACTGGAATCGATAGGCGGCCCTTGAACACGCCAGGCATGGACATGCGAGAAATTCCTTTGGCTCAATATAGCAAGGAGGCTCGATACGTTCGCGTCTGAAAGATGCCAGACATCATATCAAAAAGGCAACCGGGCGTGGAGAGCCGCACTACTGGCACAACGCGCTGGTGACGTAATTATCAGTGCGGCAGTCGTCCGGCTTTCGCGTTCGGCCGGGGATCAGGACTTTCGCCGAGCAAGTCTGGGCCGCATCGACGTTGAGGCTTTTGCCTTCCTTAAATCCCTTTGTCTGGCACAGCTTGTCGGCGCCAAGCTTGCAGTCCGCCGCGCCGTTGGCCGAAACCGGACAGATGATCCGACCGCTCACCAGCGAGGATGGCTTTGCCAGCCAGGACGCAGCGTCGCGGGCGCGGGCATTCAGGTCCTCGATGGTCTGCTGCGAACTTTTCAGACTGGGGAGCTTATCGAACATTTTTCCAAGTTCGTTCAACAATCCCGGATTCTCTTCGCGGGACGGCTGCGGCGTTGCCGGCGCATCTTGCTGCGGGATGGTTTGCTGGGTGGGAGGCTGAACATCAACTGAAGATGCCGGAGCGGTTGCTTGCGACCACGCACCGGCCGTGGCGATCAGCACGACCGATGCGGCCAACATCGCAGTGGTCACATGAGCTCTCGCCTGAGCGAGGATATGCGGTCGAGCGATCATGAGACGAAACGTAGCCTGATGCGTCCAAACCGCAAAGCGCTGCTCGGCAATTCAAAAGACGCGAAACGCAATGATAAAGCCAAGCAGCAGGACGG
>DATAIA010000422.1:0-13772 GCA_036262895.1 Xanthobacteraceae bacterium | reverse complement strand
CGCCGCGCTGGGCGATTGCTCACAAATTCCCGGCGGAAAAGGCAACGACCGTCATTGAGGCAATTGAGATCCAGGTTGGCCGCACCGGCGCGCTCACGCCTGTCGCGAAACTTAAACCCGTAACAGTCGGCGGTGTTGTTGTTTCAAATGCAACGCTGCACAACGAGGCCGAGATTATTCGCAAAGACGTGCGGGTCGGCGACACGGTGATGATCCAACGTGCGGGGGATGTGATCCCGCAAGTGCTGGGCGTGGTGCTTGAGAAGCGGCCTGAGGATGCCAAACCCTATCGGTTGCCGAGCGCATGTCCCTGCCATCTGCACACACCCGTGGTGAGGGATGAGACGGCAACCGGAGAGGAAGGCGCGGTTGCGCGCTGCACCGGCGAATTTGCTTGTCCCTATCAAAAAATCGAGCATTTGCGGCACTTCGTTTCGCGCCGTGCCTTCGATATCGAGGGCTTGGGGGAGAAGCAGATCGCCTTGTTCTTCGAGCAAGGTTGGATCAAAGAGCCCGCAGATATTTTCATGCTTGAAGGGCGCAACTACACAATCAAATTGCAAGATTACGAAGGGTTCGGCGAACTCTCCGTTCGTAACCTGTTTGGCGCTATTGCGGCACGGCGCGAGATTTCGTTGGAGCGCTTTATTTATGCGCTTGGCATGCGTCATGTCGGTGAAACGACAGCGCGGGTGCTCGCCCGTTCCTATGGAACTTGGGGGGCTTTCTTAGAGGCTTGCCTCAAACTTGCGGAGGGTGATGACGAAACGCGCGCGGAGATGGATGCGATCGATCAGATCGGCGACACGGTCATCAATAGTCTCAGCGCCTATTTCGCGGAGGAACACAATCGCGGGATTGTCGAGCGTCTGACGGCGCAGGTTAAAATCCTGGATGCGGAAAAGCCGAAGACGCAAACGGCGATTGCCGGCAAGTCCGTGGTATTCACCGGCAGTCTTGAGAAAATGACGCGCGAAGAGGCAAAGGCGATGGCCGAGAGGCTAGGTGCCAAAGTTGCGGGATCGGTCTCCAAAAAAACCGATTATGTGGTGGCGGGGCCAGCGGCCGGATCCAAACTCAAGAAGGCTCAGGAGCTCGGTCTCAAAATTTTGACGGAGGACGAGTGGTTTGCTCTCGTGGGCGAGGGCTGATCGGCGGTGGGGTGATTATTCACCCTTCCATTGCGGCTGACGCTTGTTGAGAAAGGCGTCCATGCCTTCGCGAAAATCCCGACTCATATAGCACATCAGGATCAGATCCTCGCCGTCTTCCCGGCTGAGCCGTGGTGCAACCCGGCGCAGCGCTTCCTTGGTTGCGCGCAGCGTCAAAGGCGCATGACCGGCGATTAGTTCCGCAAGTTCCTGCGCGCGTTGTTGAAGCGCGGCCATGTCTTCAACGACTTCGCTGAGCAAGCCGATGTTCATTGCTTCCGCTGCTTCGACGAGGCGCGCGGTGAAGAGGATATCTTTGACGCGCGCAGGACCAATCAAGGCGGAGAGCCGGCTGATATTCGACATTGCCAGGCAGTTGCCGAGTGTTCGCGCGATGGGAATTCCGAATTTTGCGGTCCGCGTGCCGATGCGCAGGTCGCAGCAGGTGGCAATCGCGGCGCCGCCTCCAGTGCAGGCACCGGAGATGGCGGCGATCGTCGGGACGCGGCATTGTTCCAGAATGCCGAGCACCCGATCGATTGTTGCCTCATAGGCGATTGCATCTTCCGACGATTCGAAGGCGCGAAACTGATTGATGTCGGTGCCTGAAGCGAACGCCTTATCGCCGGCCCCCATCAGGATCAACACTCTTAGCGATCGATCGGAGTTGGCTTGTTCGCAGATTTGCGCCAGACGTTCGTACATCGCAAAAGTGAATGCGTTTCGCGCCTGCGGCCGATTGAATGTAATGCGGCCGATACCGTTCGTTACTTCAAACAAGAGATCGTCTTCGGCGTTTGCGTTAGCAGTCATCTCGAACCTCTATACGAAAGGGCGGGGATCCTGGTTGGCGGGAATTTCGCCTCAGGAATGTTATGACGGATCGCCAATCATTTGCGTCGCGGCAAGAAGCCAATTTTTGGTTTCCGTATCAAGCATCGGAGAGAGGGCAGCCGCGACCCGCGCATGATAGGTGTTGATCCATGTGAGCTCTTGATTGGTCAGCATTGTCGCATCAATCAGCCGGCGATCGATTGGAGCAAGCGTCAGGGTTTCAAAAGCATTGAGCGGCTTTTCCGAGCCGGAGACAGGATCTGGTTCAACGACAAGGACCAGATTTTCAATGCGAATACCGTAGCTGCCTGCTTTGTAATAGCCGGGCTCGTTCGACAGGATCATGCCGCGCTTGAGCGCAACGCTGCCGAATTTGGAAATGCGTGCCGGACCTTCATGCACGGAAAGATAACTGCCGACCCCGTGTCCGGTGCCGTGATCGAAGTCAAGCCCGGCACGCCAGAGCGGTGCGCGCGCAAGCGTATCGAGCTGTGCTCCAGTTGTTCCCTCGGGAAATACCGCTTCCGCCAGCGCGATGTGGCCCTTCAACACCAAAGTGAAACGCTCGCGCATGTCCTGGGTCGGCGATCCGATCGCGACTGTGCGCGTGATGTCGGTGGTGCCATCTTCATACTGCGCGCCGGAATCGATCAGAAACAGTTCGCCTGGACCAAGACGCCGATTGGTTTGCCGCGTTACGCGATAGTGCACGATCGCGCCGTTGGCGCCGGCGCCTGCAATCGTTGGAAACGATATGTCCTTCAGTACGCCGGTATCGCGCCGGAAACTTTCAAGTGCCACAACCGTATCGATCTCGGTCAGCTTCCCGCTCATACCCTCGTGATCAATCCACGCGAGAAATCGCGCAATAGCAGCGCCGTCCCGCAAATGTGCGGCCCGTGTTCCGGCGATTTCGACCGAGTTTTTGACGGCTTTCATCAGCGCAGTCGGATCGGCTCCGCGCGAAATGGTTCCGCCGGCTTCGCTGACGATCTGTGCAAGCGCATGTGCCGCGGTTGCTTGATCGAGCCGGATTGTCTGGTGTTGGCTACCGCGGCGGGTCAGATCGTCCGGCAATTGGCCGGGTTCGTTGATATCGGCGAGTTGCAATATTGCTTCGCGCACCGGATTTGAAAGCTTGCGTCCATCGACATAAAGAACAGGGCGCCCTTCGTTTGGAACGACGGCGAAAGCAAGCGGCAGGGGCGTGTGCGCGACATCGCCGCCGCGAATGTTGAACGTCCATGCAATGGCATGCGGATCGGACAAAACAAGGGCGTCGCTCCGAAGCTTGGAAAGCTCTGTTTGCAATCCGGCAAGCTTCGATGCGGCATCCTCGCCGGCATAGCAGACATTATGCAGCGTTACCGGGGCGAGCGGCGGTGCCGGACGGTCGGACCAGATTGCGTCAATGGGATTAGGCTCGGTTGCGATGAGGTTTGCTTCCGCAAATGCGCAAGCCTTCGCCAGTTTCTCCGCGCCATCCACAGTATGCAGCCAAGGATCGTAGCCGAGTTTTGCACCCTTGGCTAAATTCGTCTCGAGCCATTTTTCCGGCGGGTTGTCGATCAGATGTTCAGACGAGAACACTGCAGTATCGATTTCGTCTTGCACCTGCAGAATATATCGGCCGTCAACAAACAAAGCGGCGCGATCCCGGAGCACAATAGCCACGCCGGCCGACCCGCGAAAGCCCGTCAACCAAGCAAGCCGTTCTTCTGAAGGCGGCACGTATTCGTTCTGATGCCGATCGGCGCGAGGAATGACAAATCCGTCGAGGCCGCGGCGGAGAAGCTCGGCCCGTAAGTTTTCGACCCGGCTTGCGGCAGCCGATCGCTCGTTCTTGTCGTCAAATGTCTGAAATTGCGCTTGAAACATGGGATATTTTATTAACCGTCCTTTGAGCCCGCAATGGGTTGGAGCGCAGTGCTTGCAACGAAATTGTGCAGGAATCGTCTCCTAAGCAAGAAATAGCCGCAACCAGTGTTCAATAGTTAAATTTAGCATGCCGCTGCCACGGGGCTTGCATGCGTGCATGGATATTCTTCGTCTTGGTGAGAAGAACTACATTGGTTCCTGAAGTCTGGAGGAACACCAGGAGGTGTCCACAACTCTGCTGATGCAGAAGGAGAGACACCATGACGGCTATTACCTATGGCGGAACAGCCCCTCGTGCCGGGACCGCCGCCACGAAAGCAGAGATTGAAAAGCGCGGGTTCCTGAAACGCGTTGTGTTGCGTTTGATGGAAGCGCGGATGCACGAGGCCGAGCAGGAAATCGCGCGGTACTATCATCTTGTTCCGTCGGAGCTTGAGAGTTTCGGTCACAGGCTCACGGCGAAAAACGAGAGTGCACTGCCTTTTGGCAAGTGATTGAGCGTACAATTTTCTGCCTCTATCGCCCTGGACGGAGACGCCCGGGGCGATCGCTTTTTGAGCGTTGAACAGATATGCGCGCCGGGCGCGCCAATACGAGCGTCACCCAGCCTTCAAGTTCTATCCGGCTTTCCAGCACCAGGCCTTGTGACCGATAAGCGGCGAGCGCAGCGTTGGCGTGTTTGCGCAATAGTCCGGAGAGCACAAGCCGCGCATTGGGCGCGAGCAAACGTACGATAGGGTTCGCAAGCCGTTTCAACGGTCCGAGCAGGATATTGGCGAAGGCCAGGTGAAAGGGTGCATGTGCTGCAAAGCGAGGTTCGGTCGTCCCCGCGGCGCAGACCACTGAAACAAAGGCGCCGGCACGATTTTGCTGCGTGTTTTTGCGCGCAACAACGACAGCTTGGGGGTCGATGTCACTTGCGAATACGGGCCTGCGCAGTCGACGTGCTGCCGCAATCGCAAGCACGCCCGTTCCTGTTCCAATATCAACAATGCGCCGTGGTTGCCTTGACTTTGTGATGCGATCAAGCGCGAGCAAGCACCCCCGTGTGGTTCCATGATGGCCCGTGCCGAATGCAAGTGCGGCCTCAATTTCGATTGCAATGCGATTTGGCTTAATGCGCGAGCGATCGTGTTGGCCGTGAACGATAAAACATCCGGCTTCGACTGGCTTGAGGCCTTCAAGGCTGGCGGCGACCCAATTTCTGTCGACGATGGTTTTGTGGGTCAGTGATTGTGCCGCCGCTTCGCCTGCCACAGCAACGACAGCGTCAAAAATCTCCTGACGATCGAGATTTTCACGACAATAAAGTTCGACCAGCCAACGACCGTTGGTTTCCTCGAACGCGGCTGCCGCAACATCCATATGCTCGAGATTTTCACCAAGGAGGTCTGCGATGTGTCGTGCGGTTTTCTCGTCCGCCGAAAACCGCGCCACAAATGTTTTGTCGGTCGATGAGATCACGCGCGTTCCACGAAACTGTCAACCACGCGCTTCTCGCCCGCTTTGTCAAAGGCAATGGTCAATTTGTTTCCGTCAACCGATACGACATCGCCGTAGCCGAATTTGACATGAAAGATCCGGTCGCCGACCGAGAACTGCGATTGGGCGCCGGTCGATTTGGCGACAAGCTCGCCTTCGATGGTCATGGGGTTGCGACGAAAACCAGGGTTGGTTCCGGTGCGTGGGCGAGGGCCGGAATCGCCGATGCCGCCGCTTGACCTGCCGCGGTTTGCCTGTGCGCGCTGCCAACCCGGCGTTTCGTAGCTTGATGCAAAAGAATCCATCGTGTCGAAGCGCGATGCCCCGACATTGCCCCAACCGAATCCGCCCTTGGATTCCGTGACCTCAACATGAGCTTCAGGCAATTCATCGAGAAAGCGCGAAGGCACGGTAGTTTGCCACAAACCATGAATCCGGCGGTTCGTTGCAAAGAAAATCTTGGCGCGGCGGCGCGCGCGCGTGATGCCGACATGGGCGAGACGGCGCTCTTCCTCAAGTCCGGCGCGGCCTTGCTCATCAAGCGCGCGTTGATGAGGAAACAAACCTTCCTCCCAACCCGGCAGGAAAACCGTGTCGAATTCCAGGCCCTTCGCCGAATGCAACGTCATGATCGACACCGCATCGGCATTCTCGGCCCGGTCGGTATCCATGACGAGGGAGATGTGCTCCAGGAATCCGCTGAGATTTTCAAATTCGTCCATGGAGCGGACAAGCTCTTTTAGATTTTCCAATCGCCCCGCTGCATCGGCTGAGCGGTCCTTCTGCCACATCTCCGTATAGCCGGATTCATCAAGTACCACTTCCGCAAGTTCGGTGTGCCGGATGGTGTCGCGTTGCACATGCCAGCGATCGAATGCGGCGATGAGATTTCGCAATGTACCGCGAGGTTTTGGCTTTAGCTCCTCCGTCTCGATGAGAAGGCGGGCGGCTTCTGTGAGCGGAATATTCTTGGCTCGGGCGTAATCGTGCAGCACTTGCAATGTCGCATCGCCAAGTCCGCGTTTCGGCACATTGACAATGCGTTCGAAGGCGAGGTCATCGGCCGGCGAAGCGATCACGCGCAGATAAGCAAGCGCGTCGCGAATTTCAGCACGCTCATAGAACCGCGGGCCGCCAATCACGCGATAGGATAATCCCAGCGTGACGAAGCGATCTTCGAATTCGCGCATCTGAAACGAGGCGCGAACCAGGATTGCAATTTCATTGAACGAATGGCCGGCGCGTTGCAGTTCCTCGATTTCTTCGCCAATGGAGCGGGCTTCTTCCTCGGAATCCCATGCGCCGGTAACCGTAACCTTCTCGCCGGGTACGTCCTCGGTGTGGAGTGTTTTTCCAAGCCGCCCTTCATTTTGGGCGATCAGATGCGAGGCTGTAGCCAGAATATGTCCGGTCGAGCGGTAATTGCGTTCGAGCCGGATGATGTTGGCGCCGGGAAAATCTTTTTCAAACCGCAGGATGTTGTCGACTTCGGCACCGCGCCAGCCGTAGATCGATTGATCGTCGTCGCCGACACAGCAAATGTTTTTTGAGCCTTGGCCAAGCAGGCGAAGCCACAAATATTGAGCGACGTTCGTATCCTGATATTCGTCGACCAGCACGTATTTGAAGCGCTCGTGATATTGGCGCAGCACGTCCGGCTGATCGCGGAACAGGCGGATGCCTTCAAGCAGCAGGTCGCCGAAATCGGCGGCATTTAATACTTTCAAACGATCCTGATAGGCTTGATAGAGCTTGAGGCCCCGGCCATTTGCAAAACTCGCGGCTTCCCCGCCGGGAACTTTATCGGGCGTCAGTCCTCGATTTTTCCAGTTATCGAGCATGTGCGCGAGCATGCGTGCTGGCCAACGCTTCTCGTCGATATTTTCGGCCTGGATGATCTGTTTGAGCAGCCGGATTTGATCGTCAGTATCGAGAATGGTGAAGCCGGGTTTCAATCCCACCATCTCGGCATGGCGCCGTAGGATTTTCACGCCGATGGCGTGGAATGTTCCAAGCCATGGCATGCCTTCGACCGCATGGCCGACCATTTTGCCGATACGCTCCTTCATTTCGCGCGCCGCCTTATTGGTGAAGGTGACGGCGAGAATTTCGGAGGGCCGCGCGCGGCCGAGACTGAGAATATGAGCAATGCGCGTGGTCAGTACGCGCGTCTTGCCGGTTCCGGCGCCGGCAAGCACGAGGAGCGGGCCATCAAGGGTCTCGACGGCTGCGCGTTGCTCCGGATTGAGCCCGCCGAGATAAGGTGCGCCAGCCGACGCACGGGCGCGGGCTGCAATGCCGCCGGCCGCCGGCGCCGGTGGCGCTGGTTCGATTGGTCGGGGCAAGTTCGTCGGTTCGGACATGAATATTCGGTCGGCTCGGGATGCGTGTTGTTTTAGCTTCTGATCCCAGTCCTACGGAATTCGGAATCAAAGGGAAACTATCAAGGGCTTACCTTTACACCGGACAGATGGCGTTTGCAGGGGGTAATCGGGAGGGGGAGGAAGTGCAATACGTCCCTCCTATACGCTCTTGTACTCTCTTGAGCTTTAGAGCCGGGCCGGCATGAGGATGCCGCGGCCTGCGGCTTCCGGTCGCGGCAGCATGCCGTGGGCAGCCTTCATGCGCGCGAGACGTGCTGCGACATCTTCGGAAAACGCCGCCGTTTTCTTTGCGTCCATATCAACATGCAGCGACATGTTTTCCGATGTCGCAGAGACCCAACCCTCGCCTGCGTGGAACAACTGTTCGAAGTAGTGCAGGCGTTTGGAGTCGTAATTGAGCAGTTGCAGGGTCACACGGACCAGATCGCCCGCGTGAAGCTCGCGGAGGTAGCGCACATGCGCTTCTGCGGTGAAAAAAGAGCGGCGCCGGGCTTCAACGTAAGCGGAGCCGACGCCCATCAGTTCGAATGCTTCATCGACTGCCCGATCGAACAGGACGTTGTAATAGGCCATATTGAGATGGCCGTTATAGTCGATCCAATCCGGCTCGACCCGCATCACCGAGGAGACGAAGGGGGCAAAAAACACGGGCTCAAGATCGATGCGATCAAGCATAGCGATGACCTGGATCGCGGAGAAAAGGCGATTTCGCTGATAAGTTTGGCGGATTCGTGGGCAAAAGTCGCCGATTTATTTCATTTTGCGCTCATTTTGCTCAACCAGTTCGCATTCTGCTAATGTGGTAGCCATGCTGACCTTCGCTTCAGAATGCGCATCGCAATAGAAAGATTGTTCCTGTGCTTACTCAAGATCGTGCCCCGCAAAGCAGCCTCAAACAGACGTCCCCCCGGGATCCGAAAGCAATTGAAGCCGCCATCGCTGCCTTGACGGCAGAGTTCGGCAATCGGGTTGTCACATCCGCCGCCGTCCGCGAGCAGCATGGGCACACCTTGACGTGGGTTCCCAACCAGCCGCCGGACGCCGTGGTCTTTGCCCAATCGACGGAACAGGTGCAGGCCATCGTGCGGATTTGCGCCGCGCACAAGGTGCCTGTAATTGCGTTTGGCACGGGCACGTCGCTGGAAGGGCAAATCAACGCGCCGTTTGGCGGCATTTGCATCGATGTCAGCGAGATGAACAAAGTCGTGGCGGTCCACGCGGAAGATCTCGACTGCGTCGTTCAACCCGGTGTCACCCGTAAACAGCTCAACGAATATCTGCGCGATCAGGGTTTGTTTTTCCCGATCGATCCTGGGGCGGATGCCTCGATTGGCGGAATGGCGGCGACCCGCGCCTCCGGCACCAATGCCGTGCGTTACGGCACGATGAAAGACAATGTGCTCGCGCTGAAAGCGGTTCTGGCCAACGGCGAAGTGATCCGGACCGGAGGCCGCGCCAAAAAAAGTTCCGCCGGTTACGATTTAACGCGTCTGTTTGTTGGAGCGGAGGGTACACTCGGGATCATCACCGAAGTGACCCTTAAACTCCACGGCATTCCCGAAGCGATTGCCGCGGGTGTTTGTCCGTTTCCCTCGATTGAAGCAGCCTGCGATGCGACCATTGCAACCATCCAATCGGGAATTCCGGTCGCGCGGATCGAGCTGTTGGACGAACTGATGGTGAGAGGCAGCAACACCTATTCCAATCTTAATCTGCCGGAAAAGCCGATGTTGTTCCTGGAATTCCATGGAACCGACGCAAGCGTCGCCGAGCAGTCCCAGCGTTTTGGAGACATTGCGCGCGATTGTGGCGGTGGACCATTCGAATGGGCGACCAAACCGGAGGAACGCACGCGCCTGTGGCAGGCACGACATGATGCCTATTGGGCGGCGCGTACCTTGCGGCCGGGCGCTAGTATATTGGCCACCGATGTTTGCGTTCCAATCTCGCGGCTGGCGGAATGCGTGGCGGAGACCAAACGCGATATCACGGCAAGCGGTCTTATCTGTCCGATTGTGGGTCATGTCGGTGACGGCAATTTCCATTGTCAGCCGACGATCGATCTGGACGATCCGGCCGAAGTGAAAGCCGTCGAAGGTTTCATGGAGCGTCTGGTTGAGCGAGCTCTGGCCATGGAGGGCACCGCAACCGGCGAGCATGGGGTTGGGCAGGGCAAGCGTAAATATCTCAAAGCCGAACACGGCAAGGGTACGCTTGACGTGATGCGAGCCATTAAACAGTCGCTAGACCCGCAGAACATTATGAACCCGGGTAAGATCATTCCGGATTAACGGGCGGATCGATCTGGAACCTGATGCTGACGGGATGCTTTGTGAGGTTTGGGACCGTTGTCGGGATGCCACCAGTGCGGCTTGGTTTGTCACGATTTGGTTTGTCACGACTTGATTTGTCACGACTTGGCTTGTCGTTTGGCATGTTAAGATGATGGGAATTTGAAACGGCCGTTGCGGGAGCCGCTATTGCAAACCACCCTTTTGGGAGTCGCAATCGCAGCCATTCTGGCGCTGGTTGCAGCGCTGGTCGGTCCGCATTTCGTTGATTGGTCGCAATACCGTTCTGTCTTCGAAGTGGAAGCCAGTCGTTTGGTTGGAATGCCCGTTCGGGTGACGGGTCCGATCGATGCCAGGCTTCTGCCCACTCCTTCCGTTGTGTTGCGCGGGATTGAGACGGGACAACAGGGCGATGAGGCCAATGTCCAGGCCGCCGAACTCGGCATGGTGCTTTCGCTCGGTCCGTTGGTTCGCGGTGAAGTTCGCGCGGCGGAAGTGCGGCTCGTCGCACCGGAATTCAAACTCTCCCTCAATGAAAAAGGGCAATTCAATTGGCGCAATGTCGCAATCGGGCTCGATCCCGATCAGATTTCGATTGAGCGATTTGCCATTGAAAACGGTAGGGCGGTTCTCAGCGATGGAACCAGCGGCACCAGTCGCGTGCTCGAAAAGCTATGGTTCAATGGTGAGATCCGCTCGCTGCTGGGACCTGCGAGAGGCGAGGGCGGCTTTCTTCTCGGTGAAGATCGATATGGCTACCGTCTCACCGCGGGCCGTGTTGCCGAAGACGGGACGGTAAAGCTGCGCCTGGCGCTCGATCCAACAGACCGTCCACTCACCTTCGAAGCCGATGGCGTGCTGCGTCTGGATGCCGGCACACCGGAATTTGCTGGCACTTTGACGTTGGCGCGGCCCGCCGGGCTTGCACTTGCAACAGGCGGCGGCCTTGTCAGTGTGCCCTGGCGCTCGACGTCCAAAGTAAAGGCGAACGCGCGCAGCGCATTGTTTGAACAGGTCGAGTTTCAATATGGGCCCGACGAACAAGCGACCAGACTGACGGGGGCCGCGGAACTTAAGTTCGGGCGGGCGCCGCGTTTCGATGGAGTGTTGTCGGCGCGGCAGGTCGATCTTGATCGCGCACTCGGGCTGCCGGAGCCTCTTCGCAATCTTCCGCTCGCCGGGCTGCGTGCGTTGATCGAGGCTCTCGATGGCATGCTGACGTTGCCGATTCCGGCTCGGCTTGGCATCGGCATCGATGCTCTGACGCTTGGTCGCGGAACGGTGCAGGCGCTGCGCGGCGACCTCACCAGTGACGGCAGAGCGTGGAATTTGGAAACGTTGGAGTTTCGGGCTCCGGGTTTCACCCGCGTGCGGCTCAGCGGACGTGTTGGACTGCCGCAACAGGCGGCCGCTTACAAAGGTCTTGCAACCGTCGAGGCCAACGATCCGCGCGCCCTGTTTGCATGGATCGAAGGACGCACCGATCCGCAACGCATATTCATTGGATCATTGCGCGCCAGCGGCGATGTCAGTCTGGCACTAGATCAGGTTTCGATCGAACGTATGCGAGCGGATTTCGAGGGCAAAACCCTTGAAGGACGGCTCGCGTATGGATTTGCCGGCGATGCACGGCCCTCGCGCCTTGAGGCTCAGTTGCGTGCGGGCGAATTTGATGTCGATGGAGCCGTGACATTCGTCCGGGCGGCTCTCGGGAATACGACGTTTGCTCTGCCGGATGAAGCCTTGCTCTCAATCGAGCTTGGCCGGGCGAAGATGGCGGGAGTTGAGGCTACAAATGTCGAAACGAAGCTGCGTGTCGATGCCAATGGCCTTACCGTGGAGCGGATATCTGTTGGCGATCTTGCCGGTGCCGCAGTCGATATCAGCGGGCGCCTCGACAAATGGTCACGCGCGCCGAACGGCAATCTGACATTCGATGTGAGCGCGAAGGACTTCGATGGCGCGCTTGCACTTTTCGATAAATTTGCGCCAGGCGCATCGCAATCGGTTCGCAAAATTGCAAGGCATGCTGCGCCCTCGAAGCTTCATGCAAGTCTGGAACTGAGCGCTGTCGCAGAGGCAGAGGGCAGCACAACGAAATTGGCGCTTGATGGCACGGCTGGTTCGGTTCGCATCCAACTCACGGCGGACGGTGTGATCGATGCTGTTTCGATGAAAGGGCGCAATCTGAAGGTCGAAGGACAATTCAGCGCCGATGACGGTACAGCCCTTGTCGCAATGCTTGACCTCGATCGCGCAATTACCGTCGACAAGCGACCAGGCATGTTGAAGTTTGTTGTGCGCGGCCCGAGCGATGATGATCTTCGCGTTGATGCGCAGCTTACGGCCGGCGGGCTTGTCGCTGCCGCCGACGGCACCATGCGATTGTTTGGTGCTAACCGCTCCGCAATGCTTAGGGCGTCGATGACAGCCGCGGACTTTGCGCTGCTGCGGCCCCACACATCAGGCCTTTCACCAGAACCGGTGCCGCTAACGCTGCGAACCCGTCTGACCATGAACCCGGCTGGTGATTTTATTGCCGATGAACTTACCGCGACAGTCGCCAGCAGTTCGGTTCGCGGAAAATTGGGATTTGCGTTCGGTTCGCCGCTTCGCCTTGAGGGGCATCTTGATGTCGATACGATCAGCGCTTCTGCAGCTCTGGCCATGGGACTTGGCATGCCGGAGCGCTCGGCGAATGCCGGCGACACGCACCCATGGCCATCAGAACCGTTTGTTCCCCGGGTTCTTGAGGGAATGGCGGGCACGATCGATTTCACTGTCGCTCGTGCGCAGATGACGTCGGGGCTTGTTGCACAGCAAGTGCGTGGTCGTTTGACATTGAACGATTCTGAGATCGCGTTCGATGGCCTCCAGGGCAATCTGGCCGGGGGCCGATTATCCGGAGCATTAGCCGTCCGCAGGGCGGCAGATGGACTTTCTGCTCAAGGCCGCCTGTCATTGGTCGATGTTGAAGCGCGCGACATCATCCCCGCCGGCGCCCGGCCTGCTGTCACCGGGCGTTTGAATCTGCATATGCAGGGGCAGGGCACCGGACTGAGTCCGGCAGCATTGGTCGGATCGCTCAACGGAACCGGCACAATCAGTATCAAGGATGTTCGGATCGCTGCAATGGATCCTCGCATTTTTGAATTTCTGATTCGCAAAGTCGATCAGGGAATTTCGATTGATCCGCTTCGGATCGGCGATACGGTCGCGGCTGCGCTCGAGAGCGGCAGCCTTGGCTTACGTGATGGCGAAGGAACGCTGACGTTGGTTGGCGGTCAAATTCGACTGCCGAACATGAGCGCGGCAGGCGAGGGCGCTGATCTTACTGTTGCCGCAGCAATTGATCTTGCTCAATGGCTGTTGGATGCGAGGCTTACGCTATCTGCCGTCCTCCCGGCTGCGGAAGTGGTCAGTGTTGGTCGCCCCGAAGTTCTGGTCGCACTCAAAGGGCCGATTTTTGAGCCGAAACGAACGGTCGATGTCTCGGCGCTAAGCGGGTGGTTGGTCTTGCGCGCGGTCGATCGTCAGACGCGGCATCTCGAATCGATCGAGGCCAATCGCAGCGATGCGCCGAGCGGAGCTACCGGTTCAACGTCTCCCCTGGCGCCCGCTGCCGTGCGGCCAGTTCCGCAGGTTCCTCGAAGCGAACCAGGTGGGAAGACTTCAAGTGGGAATAGTCCAAACGGGACTAACTCAAGTGCGACCCATCCAAGTACGACTAAGCAGGACGTTGCACCGGCTTT
>DATAIA010000421.1:0-14050 GCA_036262895.1 Xanthobacteraceae bacterium | reverse complement strand
TATGTTCGCTCAGCACCCTCTCCCCGCTTGCGGGGAGAGGGAAACGAAAGCAATCAGAGGGGTTAGGGGGTGATGCAGAGGCGATACTGGACGAAACGCGCCGCGCTCCCTACATGAGCACTAACCTCATCACGAAATGTGAGCCCCGCATGTCGATCCGACCTGTTAAGCAGATCGTTGAATCAAAGCCCACGATTGAAGGGGCAGGCGTGAAGCTGCGCCGCGCCTTCGGTTTCGGCGATACGACGGAGTTCGATCCATTTCTGCTGTTTGACGACTTTAGAAACGATCGTCCGGACGATTACCTCGCCGGCTTCCCCTGGCACCCGCATCGCGGCATTGAAACCATTACCTATGTGCTCGCGGGCACGGTCGATCATGGTGACAGCCTGGGCAATCGCGGCACGCTCGGCGCGGGCGATGTGCAGTGGATGACAGCCGGTAGCGGCATCATGCATCAGGAAATGCCGCAGGGCGATGTAAATGGCCGGATGCATGGCTTTCAGCTTTGGGCCAATCTTCCCTCTTCCCTGAAAATGACGCCGCCGCGTTATCAGGATATTGGCGGGAAAGACATTCCGACCGTCACCGATGACGACGGCACCGCGGTGCGGGTGATTTGCGGCGAATTCTGGGGAAAGCGTGGCCCCGTTGATGGTATTGCCGCCGATCCACGGTATCTCGACGTCTCGGTGCCGCCGGGGCAGCGCAAAACGCTCAAGGTGGAAGTCGACCGCCACGCCTTCGCCTATGTGTTTGCGGGTTCGGGCACATTTCGTTCGGCCTCGCAGCCGTTCGGCGTGCTGACGGAAAAGCAAATCGACGGCAACGAAATTTTGATGCGTGAGCCGGTGGGTGACCGCTCGCTGGTGTTGTTTGATCGCGGCGATGAAGTCACCGTGCAGGCGGGCGATCAAGGCATCCGGTTTCTGCTGGTTTCGGGCCAGCCGATCCAGGAGCCGGTCGCATGGTATGGCCCGATTGTGATGAACACTAAAGCTGAGCTCAGCCAAGCAATCTCCGAATTGCGGGCGGGTACGTTCATTAAGCACAATTGAATAGCTTGTTTTAGGTGAGCCATTGGCCTCGACAGCTACGAATAGCGCTTTCCCGGAGCATCGTCGCCGTCTACAACAGAGCTTGTAGCACACGCGCAAGATCGGGAAGGGCTCTCCACGGTTGCAGATGGACCGATGTGCGTGTGGCAGAATAGGTGACCAGATGCGTTCCGACAGAACACGCAGACCAAGCGATCCGCGGCAGGTGGCGGAAGCGGCATTCAAGGCCGCTACCACGAAGCCGCTGGAACCAATCCCACAAAAACCAGTCATTCCGAATGCCAAGCAACTTGTCTCGTTGCGTATCGATCGGGATATCCTGGAGCATTTTCAAGAAAGCGGTCCGGACTGGCAGGATCGGATCAATGAGGTATTGAGAAAGGCGGTCGGCAAATAAGTCACGGAGGCAGGGCCTGGGATATCTACCGGAACAACAATTCGTTAGAGGGGATACAGCAATGGCCTATCAATCAAATACGAAGAGTGGACGAGACAGCAAGATCATGCCGCAATACGAAGCAGACTCCCAGGCAGCACTTGAGAAAACCGCCCGTTTGAAAGCACTGCGCCTGGCGCAAGAGGCTGCCAATCCACCAGCTGTTACCGTGAAGAAAAAGCCGCGCAAATCCGCTGACAAGTCCGGTAAAAAGAATACAAATCTGGCAGAGTGGCTCAGCACGCAACAGAAAGAAGGCCGGAGAAATTAGGAGCTCCGGCAGAGTCTCGCCGAATTTGCTTTGTGCTTCGTTGGCGTCAGATCACTGCGCGGTGACGCCCAGATCCTTGATGATCTTGCCCCATTTGTTAGCGTCGCTTCGTGTCAACTTGCCGAGTTCGTCCGACGTTGAAGTCGCCACTTCAACCGCGATTTCCGCCATTTTGTTTTTCACGTCGGGCAGCAACAGAATGCGATTGATTTCAGTGTTAAGCCGTGTGGTGACGTCGGCGGGTAAGCCCGCTGGACCATAGGCCCCATACCAAACGGCCATTTCATAGCCTGGTATGGTTTCGCCGACCGTTGGTACCTCGGGAAGAATCGCCGAGCGCTTACCTTCGGTCACTGCGAGCAGCCGCAGCGCGCCGGCCCGGACATGTTCGAGGCTTTGCGTGCCGGCTGTGAAGAACAATTGCGTTTGTCCACCGACCGTGCCGGCCACCGCGGGCGCGCCGCCGCGGTAGGGCACGTGCACCATTTCAATTCCGGTCAGTTTTTCAAACAAAGCCGCGCATAAATGATTGGTCGATCCTGCGCCGGCCGAGGCATAGGTGATCTTGCCCGGATTGGCTTTGGCGTAATCGATGAACTCTTTCACGGTGCGCGCGGGAACGGAGGGATGCACGACCATGGTGTTGGTGACGTAAGCCAGCATGCCTACGGGTGAGAAGTCGGCAACGCCATCGAACGGCATCGAAGCAAACAATGCCTGGTTCATGGTGTGCACGCTCATTGTATTAAAGAGCAGCGTGTAGCCGTCAGGCACCGCGCGGGCGACGATGGCGGTTCCGATATTGCCCGATGCGCCGGTGCGATTTTCAACAATGACCGGCTGTCCCAGCGCTTGCCGCAAGCGCTCGCCGACAACCCGCGCCAGGATATCGGTTGAGCCGCCCGGCGCGAACGGCACCACCAGCGAGATCTGCCGCTCAGGGTAGGGGGCGGCGCTCGCCGGCCGTATGACCGAAGCGGCCGCAAGCGCCGCAGCGCTTTTGAGCAAGGTTCGGCGTGTCGGTGTTTTCGTCATTCGTTGGATCCCGGCGGTTTCTTCCGTTACCTGAAGCCAAATTCCGGGCCAGGGTCAATTGGAATACGGCGCGAGGGTTATCAAGAAGCGCAACCGTTGGTCGCTGGGGTTAATGGGAATTGGGCTTTCTTTCCCTCGCCCCGTGAAACGGGGAGAGGGCGGCACCGAACGAAGTGAGGTGCCGGGTGAGGGGTTCTTTTATCGAAGCGAAGATGCCCCTCACCCGCCTCGCTCACTGATATTCGCTCGGCACCCTCTCCCCGCTTTGCGGGGCGAGGGAAGATTCCAACAGCGCCGGAATGAGAAACGCGGAGAGCAGCACGCCGGTGCGCTCTTCGTCTGCGCCATACCAACCATCCTCATGGCAGAAGTTCATCGTGCCGAGGCAGCGTCCGGCATAGACAAGCGGAATATTGAGAATGGCGCCAATCCCCAGTCCCAGAATTGTTTGATGATCGTCAAACGCCGCGCGAATGGCGTCCGGATTGTCGGCACGAAAAATCTTCATATCGTGCAGCACTTGATTGGCCCAGGCCGTGTCCGCCTTCTTTTTGCGCCCGCCGATCGGATAGGTGGCGGGATCGTTACTGTAGAGCCGCTCGACTTCAGCACGCGCTGCATCAAAGCGCATGATCGTGAAAAGACGGTGCCCGATGACTTGCGCACTGAGCGCATCGATGGCGGAGAAGATGGAATGGGAGTCTTCGGCAAAGCGCAATGTGTCGGCGAGGGCGGTAAGGTCATCGTTGAACAATAACCGGTGTGTAGCAGAGCTTTGATCGAGGTTCTTGGATTTGGTCATTCAATGATGCTCAGAAATAGGAAAACAAATATTGCGGTGAGAAGAATTGTGAAATCTCGTCGCATGTTTGTTTTCCCTCTCCCTTAGGGAGAGGGTGCCGAGCGTGCGTCAGCGCGTTCGGCGGGTGAGGTAGACTATCATGAGGGCTGAAACCCCTCATCCCGCGCTCGCTTCGCTCCGCGCGCCCCTTCTCCCACAAGGAGAAGGGGGTTGGGCGCGGAGAGATCAGTTCGCCCTTCACACCAACTTCAAATTTTTCAGCGGCAGGCTGCGCACCGGCTTGCCCGTCGCCGCAAGGATTGCGTTGAGCACCGACGGGATGACGACGCAGATCGTCGGTTCGCCGACACCGCCCCAGAAATCGTAGGTCGGGACAATGACCGTTTCGACCTTCGGCATTTCCGCAAGCCGCATGATTTCGTAGGTGTCGAAGTTCTGTTCTTCGGCGCGGCCGTTCTTGATGTTGATCTCGCCGTAAAGTGCTGCGGTGAGACCGTAGGCGACCGAGCCTTCGACCTGCGCGGCAATCTGCTCGGGGTTTACCGCATGGCCGCAATTCACGCCGAGCACCATGCGATGCACTTTCAACTTGCCTTTGTCGCTGATCGAGATTTCAGCAAGTGCAGCCGAGTAGCTGCCGTAGCCCATGAACTGCGCGATGCCGCGATGCACGCCGGGAGGCAGCGGTTTGCCATAACCGCCCTTTTCCGCAACCGCGTTGAGCACGCCAAGATGCTTGGGATGGTTCTTCATCAAGGCACGGCGGAATTCGAGCGAGTCCTTGCCGGCGGCCCGCGCCGCTTCCTCGATGAAACATTCGAGGTAAATACCGTTCTGGTTGGTATTGACGCCGCGCCATGTGCCGACCGGCACGTGCGTGTTGCGCATCGCGTAATCGATGAAAAGATTCGGCACGGTGTAGCCGAGCTGCGCGTCACCGGGCTTTTCCCACATGCCCTGCAATTGCCGCTCGTCAGGACCGCCGACTTTCAGTGCGGGATTGATGAAGTTGTTGATCGATTGGCCGGACACGCGGATTTTCAAGCCGACCAGATTGCCCTCGGCATCAAGCCCGGCGGATAGCTTCGCCTGCGAGATCGGCCGATAGAAATCGTGTGTCGTATCTTCCTCGCGGCTCCAGATCATTTTGACCGGGGTGCCGGGGAATTCCTTGGCGATTGCTACGGCCTGCCGCACGTAATCCTGCGGACCGCCGCGCCGGCCGAAGCCGCCGCCGAGATCGTGGCGATAGACTTCGCATTGATTGAGCGGAAGGCCGGATTCTTCCGAGAGCGCAGCAAGTGAAGCCTGCGAGTTCTGGGTTGCGACCCAGACTTCGCCCTTGTCTTTGCTGATCAATGCAGTGGCGTTCATCGGCTCCATGGTGGCATGAGCAAGGAACGGTGTTGCATAAACCGCTTCGATCTTTTTAGGCGCCTCGTCGATGGCCTTCTGTGCATCGCCGACACTCCAGCCGCCATTCGAGTTTTCGGTTTCGAGGCCGCTCTTGAGGTGTTCAGCAATGGTCGCGTCGGACACGTTTTCATTGCCCGCGAAATCCCAGGTGATCGGCAATGCATCAAGCGCCTTCTTGGCGTGCCACCAGGTATCGGCCACAACGGCAACGGCCGTGTCCTTCACTTTGATTGCTTTCTTTACGCCGGGGAAGCCGGCGATTTTCGCTTCATCGAAACTGACAACCTTGCCGCGGTAAACGGGACATTGTTTGATTGCCGCGCACAGCATGCCCGGCAGTTTCAGGTCGATAGCGTAAACCTTGCTGCCGTTAAGCTTGTCGTCGGTATCGAGCCGCTTGAGCGGCTTGCCCGCGATTTTCCAATCCTTGGGATCTTTGAGTTTGATTGCCTTCACATCGGGAGGCGCGACTTTTGCCGCCGCAGCCGCCACTTTGCCGTAGCTGATGCTGCGCTTTGACGCGGCGTGCGCGATGATACCGTTTGACACGGTCAACTCGTTGACCGGAACCTTCCATTGATCGGCGGCTGCTTGCAGCAGCATCATGCGTGCGGCCGCGCCGCCGCGGCGCACATAATCCTGCGAGGTTCTGATGCCGCGGCTGCCGCCGGTTCCCATTTCGCCCCACTGATTGTTATGGGCGAGGTTGGCGCCGGGCGTGATCGATTCCGTCGTGACTTTCTTCCAGTCGCATTCGAGTTCTTCTGCGACCAATTGGGCAAGACCGGTGCGTGTGCCCTGGCCCATTTCAGAGCGGGCGATGCGGATCACGCAGGTGTCGTCGGGTTTCACCACGACCCATGCATTAAGCTCGCTGCCGCCCTTGGCTTGCGCATGGGCTTCGCCAAACGGGAAATTGAATCCGAGGGCGAGGCCGCCGCCGGCGATTGCTGCTGAGCCGACAACAAAGTCACGGCGCGAAAGTTTTGCGGATTTGCGGATGATCTTGGTCATGGCGATCCTCCTCAGCCTTTCTTGCCGTTTGTGGCGGGCATGGCTGCTGCCATGTGGACGGCGGTGCGGATGCGCTGATAGGTGCCGCAGCGACAGATGTTGGTCATCGCTTCGTCGATGTCCTGATCGGTCGGGTTGGGATTTTTCTTCAGCAGCGCTACGGCCGCCATGATCTGCCCCGATTGGCAATAGCCGCATTGCGGCACATCGACTTCGGCCCAGGCCTTTTGCACGGGATGGGAGGAGTTGGCGGACAGGCCTTCAATCGTCACGATCTTGTCGGTTTGCTTGATGTCACCGAACAGGATCGAGCATGAGCGCATGATTTCGCCATTGATGTGGACCGAACAGGCGCCGCATTGGGCAACGCCGCAGCCGTATTTGGTGCCGGTCAAACCGACCAGCTCGCGGATGACCCACAACAGAGGCGTATCGGCCTCCGCCTGCACGTCACGAACTTTGCCGTTGATGTTGAGCTTTGCCATGAGCGTCCTCTGAGTGCGTCCTGTTGATGCTCGTCCGGCGGACTGGCCCGCGGACAAGAGCGGCCACGTGAAACGGAAAGGGGCATCATCGGGTGATGAAGCGGAAACCCTTGCGTCTTCTCCCAAACGGCCATCCCGGCCGATTTGTTATTTGCTTATGCGAAGCCGGGACGAGGAAGGGGAGGTGTCCCGCTCGACAGGAGCATAGCTGAAATTGAACATCGCTGCCTATGGGGAAGTAAGCGACATATGCAAAGGGCGCTGTTGTTGGTTCCCCTCCCCCCGCTTTAGCGGTGGGGAGGGGTTAGGGGTGGGGGTGTGCTGAGGTGAACATCCGCATCATTCTGCAAAGTTCTCCGATACACTTTGCTTAAAAAAGAACGTGGAAATTTCGCAGATGTTGCGGTCCGCGTATACGGCCGCCAAAAGCCCCCACCCCTAACCCCTCCCCGCCACGCGCGATGCGCGCGGGGGGAGGGGAACCGAACCGCTTTATGCTGCAGCTCAAAGGATGTTGAGAGCTAAGTTGCTCCGAGTTTGAATCTCCAAGATGACACCTGCTGGAAACTGAATATTGTCTCCCATTCTAACGACATGAACTCTCAATAGGACTCTATGACCACCCACGACGTCATCATTATTGGCCTCGGCGCAATGGGAAGTGCGGCGGCCTGCGAGCTTGCCCGTCGCGGGCAGCGTGTCATCGGGCTTGACCGTTTTGACGAGGGGCACGACCGCGGATCGTCCCATGGGGCAAGCCGCATCATCCGGCTCGGCTATTTCGAGCATCCGTCCTATGTGCCGCTGTTGCATCGCGCCTACGAACGCTGGCGCGAGCTTGAAGCGAAGAGCGGGCGCAAGCTGTTGCAGATTACCGGGATCATCGAGACCGGCCTGCCCGAGAGCAATCTCGTCAAAGGAACGCTCACCGCATCGCGTTTGCACAATCTCGACCACGACGTGCTTGATGCGAAGGAGGTGATGCGGCGGTTTCCCGCTTACAAACTGACATCCGATTATGTCGGCGTGTGGCAACCCCAGGGCGGATTTCTCCAGGCTGATGCTGCGGTTTCGACCCACCTGATGCTTGCCCAATCGGCCGGCGCGGATATTCGCCGCGGCGAAACGGTTACTGCCATCGAGCCGCATGGAAGCGGTGTGCGCGTCATCACCGATCGTGGATCGATTGAGGCGAGTGTGGCCATTGTCTGTGCCGGCGCGTGGGCGAAAAAGCTTCTCCCCCATCTTGCCGCGCCGCTGCGCCCGACGCGGCAAGTCTTTGCCTGGTTCGAGCCGCGCGATAAGGCGCTGTTCGCACCGGAGCGCTTTCCGGTGTTCATCATGGAAAGCGCGCACGGCAATCATTATGGTTTTCCCATCGATCAATGGGGCGTGAAGGTCGGCAAGCATCACCATTTTGATGAGACGGTCGATCCCGACACCTATGACCGTACGGTGTCGCGTGCCGACGAGGAAGCGATCCGTGCCATGCTTGCCGAGCACATGCCGCAAGCAAATGGCGCGGTCGTAACCGCCAAAACGTGTCTTTATACGATGATGCCGGACAGCGATTTCGTGATTGATCACGCGGCATCAAACATCATCGTGGCATCGCCCTGTTCGGGCCACGGCTTCAAATTCGCGCCGGTGGTTGGCGAAATTCTCGCCGATCTCGCAATCGGCGGATCATCGCGGCACGACATTTCGCGGTTTCGGTTGGGGAGATTTGGGGAAAAGTAGACGTGATATTTTCTTATCTGCGCGTTGCTTTTCGGTGAGGGACTCGGCGTTTGAGATTCCCCTCCCCCCGCTTTAGCGGCGGGGAGGGGAACCGGAGGTGCGCTCTCTTGCAATTCCAAATATTCTGACTTGATTGGAAACGGCTACTTCTTCCCAATCGCCTCATTGAGCGCCGGGAGCACTTTTTCCGCGAGCAGGATCATCGAACGGCGGCCGAGTTCGCGGTCGCGCCAATCCTTGCCGGCATAAAGCAAGGTGCCAAAATCGCCGACCTGTTCGCGGAAGGCGAGCAACTGGTCGACCACCTTGTTTGGTGAGCCATGGATCACCAGCGAATCGCAGATGCCATCGAGCGTCACTTCATCGTCCGGCTGATCGCGGTGGGTCTTGAACAGTTCAATGCGCCCGCCTTTCTTCAGCTTGGTGAAGAGCTGGCTGTAATAATAGCGGTAGGGGCTTGCCGATGAGGTCGCGTACTCACGCGCAATCTTGTCGTCCTCGGCAACAAAGATGCTTTTTGCCACCCGCCAGTTCGCGGGATCGGCGGGGCGTTTAGCGCGCTCGCAGCCCTCGACATATTTCGGCCAATGGCTTTTCACCCAGGCCGGCATCAGGAAGTTTGCGGAGATCGGTTCCCAGCCGCGGGCGGCTGCTTCAGTGATGCCCTTGGAAAAAGGCGCAACCGCGGTGACCACGATTGGCGGATGCGGTTTCTGCAGCGGCTTTGGCAAAAAGCCCTGGCCGATTTCCGGCATGAATTGTTTTTCGACCGCAATCGACCAGTATTTGCCGTTAAGATTATAGGGCGGCTCGCTGGTCCAAATGGCGAGCACCTGATTGATCGCTTCAAGAAACATCGCGTTGCGATCGGCCCCAAGATTGCCGAACACTTCCGCATCGGACAACAAGCCGCCCGGGCTGATACCGAAGATAAAACGGCCATCGAGCAAATGGTCGAGCATCGCAATCTGCGCGGCAACAGCAGCCGGATGGCTGTTCGGCATGTTCACGGTGCCGGTGCCGAGTTTAATTTGTTTGGTCGCATCGATCAGCGTTGCGATGAACATCGCGCATGATGTGATGTTCTCGGCGCGATCGGTCACATGCTCGCCAACATAGGCTTCGGAAAATCCAAGCTCGTCGGCAAGAATGAAGGCTTCGCGATCTTCGCGCAGCGACTGACGCCAATCTTTATCCAGTGGATGGATCGGCATGGTGAAAAAACCGAGCTTCATAGACGTGTCCTGTTGTTCCACCGGTGAACACATGAACACCGGCCTTTAATTGTTTAGTCCACGTTCATCCATGCGCCATCAGCATCGACGGATTTGAATACGGCTTCGAGTGCAGCAACTGTGTGGAGAATACCTGCATCGTCGATGTGGTATGTACCCTGCTTGAGTGCGGCAGCGGCAAACGAATCCAGGTTCTTTCCGATGTGATTGATCTGCGGCAATTCGATGTGCTCGGGTTCGCCTCCGGAGCGGCGAACGATGATGCCGGTCTCCCCGGCGCTTTCCGCCCATGCCTCGGAGCCGTAAATCGTAAGCCGCCAGATGTAAGCGGTTTTCAGTGTTGTCGAGAGCGTGCCCGTTGCGCCATCGCGGAACGCCAGGAATGCCGCGGTGGTATCGCCGGATTCAAGCGGCAAGGCGCGTTTGGTTGAAAGCGCGCTCACGCGCTGCATCGGGCCGACCAGATAGCTGAAGCAATCGAGAATATGGATTCCCATGCCGGTCATGCCGCCGGCGCGCGTTTCTGCCGCTGCCGACCGCCAATGATCCTGCGGCTGGTTGGCAAGCCAATCGTGACTGTATGCGCCTTCGGCATGCATGATCGTGCCAAGTGCGCCGCTTGCGATGAGTTCCTTCAAGCGCGCAATGGAGGGCCAGAACCTTCTGTTATGACCAATGCCGAGTGCGACGCCGGCGCGGCGGCATGCAGCAATGGCCGCTTCGGCATCCTCGCGCTTGAGGGCAAACGGCTTTTCGCAATAGACATGTTTTCCCGCCGCGGCTGCCGCCTCGACCTGGCTGCGATGTTTGGAGTGCGGGGTTGCGAGCACCACCGCATCGATCGCGGGATCCGCCAGAATTTCTTCATAGGACGTGCCGAGCTCGAAGCCCATGTCGTCGGCGAAGTCTTTGATCGTGTCGGGCTCCAGCGTCACGCCGCGCGAAAAACGCATCAGCTTGCTTTGCCGGCCGGCGCGCACCAGTTCCTGGCCCCACCAGCCCAATCCAATAATTGCCGCGTTCAGCACGGAACTCTCCAGGCTCGACAGATAATTTTAGTGGCTGACGGATTTCGGTGCGCCCGGTTGTTCAAGCGGATGCGCGCGGGCGAATGCGTCTTGTTTCAAGCAAGCCTCGGCAATGCGCGCGACGGTCGGGAACGGCGTCATGTCGACCTCGAAGAAGCGCCCGCCGACCGCCTGACTGACGAGGCACAAGTCGGCAACCGTGATCTGGTTGCCATGGCAGTAAGTCCCGGTTTCCTGATCCCGCGAAAGATGAGCCTCAAGGGCCTTGAGCCCTTCACTGGCCCAGTGCCGGCACCATTTCATCGTGCCGGCTTCATCAAGTTTGATTTCCTGGGCGAGATAATTGCGCACCCGCGGGACGACAAGCGGATGCGCATCGCAAGCAACAATCTGCGCAAGGCCACGGACCCGTGCGCGGGCGCGAAGATCGGACGGCAGGAGCGGGGGCTGCGGAAACCGTTCGTCGAGATATTCGATAATCGCAAGCGACTCGAAAAGCACCGGCCCTTCGCCATCAATCAAAGCCGGAATGACCATCAGCGGGTTGACATCCTGATATTCCGGCAGGCGCTGATGCCCCTTCATCAAATCGATGTTGACGACCTCGGACTCTATTTTTTTGAGATTGAGCGCAATGCGGACACGAAATGTCGCCAGCGATCGCCAGAAACTAAAGAGCTTCACGGGGGGCACTCCCTGACAAGTTCTGAGGGAGCATATTGGTTGGGATCGGGGCTGTCCACGCAGGCGCTCGGTATGTCAGTGCTGCGGCATGCTCTGGTCTCCATGCGTCTCATATCGTAGAGGAGCATGAGGCGAAACACTGGAGAGGTAGCAGATATGTCCCGAGTGCCTGAACTCATCCCTGAAAAACTCTCTCCGGAGCAACGCCGCGTCTATGACGCTATCGCATCCGGTCCGCGTGGGGTGGTGCAGGGGCCGCTGCGGGTGTGGCTGCAAAGCGCCGAGCTTGCCGACCGGGCGCAGGCGCTCGGTGCATTCTGCCGGTTCGGCACCAGCCTGCCGCCGCGACTTTCCGAACTCGCCATTATCACCACCGGCGCCTATTGGCGCGCCGGATTCGAATGGCATGTGCATGCGCCGATCGCGGTGAAGGCCGGCGTGCCGGAAGATGCGGTCGAAGCAATCCGGGCCGGTAAGCCGGCGCGGTTTGTGAAATCCGATGAAGCGGCCGTCCATGCGTTTGCCAGCGAATTGTTGGAAACGCGGCGTGTGTCGGAGGCGACCTACCAGCGCGCGGTCACAGAACTCGGCATCAAAGGGGTCGTCGAACTCGTCGGCGTTCTCGGCTATTACGGCCTGATCTCCATGACCATCAATGCATTCGAGGTCCCCGTGCCGGCAGGCGCGAAGGAGCCGTTTGCTGAGAGGTGAGGGGCATTTTTTCACTTCATACGGAGTGGTGCGGAAAAGGTGGCAAATGGATTCCCCTCCCCCCGCGCGCATTTTTGCGCGTGGTGGGGAGGGGTTAGGGGTGGGGGGGTATGGTTGTTGAAGAGCAGCAACGTCAAATAGATCGTCGTGTTCGCCGCGCACGCCAGCTACGTCGCGCGATGACTGATGCTGAGAGAAAACTTTGGTGGCATCTGAGGCGTCTACCAATGGAAGGCGCGCACTTCCGTCGCCAGGCAACGATTGGACCTTACTTTGCGGACTTTGCCTGCCACGAGCAGCGGCTTGTCATTGAAGTTGATGGTGGCCAGCACGCGCTTGCAGATCGTGCATCTGCAGATGCAAACAGAACAGCGTTTCTTCAATCTCAGGGATATCGCGTGCTTCGGTTTTGGAATAATGACGTGCTGACAAATATCGAGAGCGTGCTGCGGGTCATTCATGCGGAACTTGAACAGAGCCCCCACCCCTAACCCCTCCCCACCGCAAGCGGGGGGAGGGGAACTAAGAAGATCCTGCGCGTGGCAACAATGTCCTCACGCCCCAATCATCGGCTTCAATCCAGCTGCTTCGATGCCGGCAACTGCGCAGACTTCATCCTTGTCGGATGTATCGCCGGAAACGCCCACGGCGCCGATGATTTCTCCTGCGCTGTCCTTGATCAGTACGCCGCCCGGAACCGGGATAAACCGTCCGTGGCTGACAGCCGATAGGACCGTCATGAACACCGGATTTTTGGTGACACGCTCTGCAAGTTCGCGGCTGCCATAGCCCATGCCGAGTGCGCCGTAGGCTTTTCCGGTGGCAATGTCCTGACGCAGAATTCCCGAACGATCTTCACGTTTGAACGCCACGAGATGACCGCCGGCATCGAGCACGGCAACCGTCAAGGGCGAGCAACTGGTTTCGCGGCCCTTCTTGAGCGCAATATCGACAATGGTGGAAGCCTGAGCAAGCGTGAGCGAGGACATGGATACTCCGAATGTTTGATGAAAGAAAAGCGTTTGAATTACTTACCGCGTCTTGACCAGAAGACCGGCATGGTCGATCCGTCGCGACCGCCCCAGCCTTCCCGGCTGGCCTCGTCGAAACAGGCCAGCGTGCGCTCGGCAAGCGGCAGTTCAATTCCGCGAGATTTTGCTTCCGCAATCATGGTGCGCAGGTCCTTGCGTCCGGAATCGATATCGAATCCGGTCAGGCCCGGATCGCCGCCCGAAAGCATCGCGGCAATGGCCGGGCCGCGGACCTTGAGTGCGTTGGTACCGCCCGAGGTTTCGGTGAATAGATCGATCATTTGCGCCGGATCGAGCTTCAAGTCACGACACATAGCAAGCGCCTCGCCGAAAGCCTGCCAGTAAATCATCAGCGGCAGGTTGATCGCGAGTTTCATGGTGGAGCCCGATCCAATCGGGCCAATATGTTCAAGCCGCTTGCAGAGCTGCTGGAGGATTACGCGCGCTCGTGCAGCATCTGCCTCGCTGCCGCCCATCAATCCGATCAGCTTGCCTTGCCGCGCCGGACCCGTTGATCCGCCCACAGGACATTCGACAAGGGCGGCACCTTCGGCCTGAACCTTTGTCGCGAGCGCGATTTCGGTTTCCGGCCGCACCGTACTCATTTCAATGAACAGCTTGCCTTGGACATTGGTGCTGAGCAGGCCGGCGGGGCCGGAATAGACCGCATCGATGGCTGCCGCATCGGTGAGAATGGAAAGAATAATCTCGGCGCGATCGGCAACCTCCGCAGGATTGGACACGAAAACAGCGCCTAAATCGGTAAGCGGCTTGGCTTTGTCGGGGGAGCGGTTCCACACCGTGAGATTATATCCGAGCTCAATCAGGCGTTGGCCAATGGCAACACCCATGCGTCCAAGTCCGACAAGTCCGATTTGCATTGCCTATATTTCCTTTCGCCACTGGATATCTGCCATTACCACGCATGGCTCTGCAGGTTCAAACAGCTATCCCCATGAATGCCGCAACGTGATGGACTATGTTATTGCTTGCTGCCTGCCTGCAGGTAAGGACTGACGCCTGCCAGTTTGATCAAAAACAACAGGGTTTGAGGGAGTCGCAACAATGAATGCTACAGGTGCAAAGGGAACTGTTGGTGTCGTT
>DATAIA010000420.1:0-10023 GCA_036262895.1 Xanthobacteraceae bacterium | reverse complement strand
CTTTGTCGAGTACGATGATCTCGTCCGCACCAACTATGGTCGACAGCCGGTGGGCGATGACAAGCGTCGTCCGGTTTTTCGATACGCGATCAAGCGCATCCTGAATTTCTTTTTCGGTATGGCTATCCAGCGCCGACGTCGCCTCATCAAGCAAAAGAATCGGCGGGCTTTTCAGAATCGTGCGCGCAATGGCAACACGCTGCTTCTCTCCACCTGAAAGCTTTAGGCCACGTTCGCCAACTTCGGTTTCATAACCTTTCGGCGCCATGCGAATGAAGCCATCGATCTGAGCAAGCCGCGCGGCTTCTTCAACATCCTGGTCGGTCGCTTCCCACCGCCCATAGCGTATGTTGTAGCGGATCGTATCGTTAAATAAGACCGTGTCCTGCGGAACCATGCCGATCGCGGAACGCAGCGAACTTTGAGTCACATCGCGGATATCCTGATCGTCAATTTGAATGCGCCCTCCGGTTACGTCGTAAAATCGGAACAGCAGTCGGGAAATCGTCGATTTGCCGGCACCTGATGGACCAACGACCGCAACGGTCTTTCCCGCCGGCACCTCGAAACTAATTCCTTTTAAGATCTGCCGATCGGGATCATAGGCGAACGAGACATTCTCGAACCGGATCGTGCCTGCTTTGATAGCGAGGGCTTTTGCGTTTGACTGATCGGTAATTTCCGCCGGGCGTGTAAGCACGGAGAACATCGTTTCGATGTCGATGAGTCCTTGCTTGATCTCGCGATAGACCATGCCCATGAAATTCAGCGGCTGATAGAGCTGAATCATAATTGCATTGATCATGACGAAGTCGCCGACCGTATTGGTTCCATTCTGCACGCCATAGGCGCACATCACCATGACGATTCCGAGCCCCGCCGTGAAGATGATGGCCTGACCGGCATTGAGTACCGCAAGTGAAGTATAGGCACTGACACTCGCGTCTTCGTAGCGCGCCATTGACCTGTCGTATCGGCCGGTTTCTCTTTCTTCGGCCACAAAATATTTGACGGTTTCGTAATTAAGGAGAGAGTCGATCGCCTTAGCGTTGGCATCGCTGTCGCTATCGTTCATCTTCCGCCGGATACCGATGCGCCACTCAGTCGCCGAATAGGTAAACCACATATAAAGTGCAACGGTCACCAGTATGACGACGACGTACCGCCAATCGAATTGCTGAAGCAGTACAATAACGATCAGACCGACCTCAACGATTGTCGGCATGAGCTGGACGATGAGCATTCGCACAATCGTTTCGATGCCCGTGCGTCCCCGTTCCAGCACGCGCGTCAACCCGCCGGTTTTGCGTTCGAGATGGAAGCGCAACGACAATTGATGCATGTGACGGAATGTCATGATCGCAAGTTGCCGCACGGCATGCATGGCAACCTTTGCGAACAAGCCGTCGCGAAGTTGCGTCAGCAGCGCCATGACCGTTCGAACAAGGCCATAGGCAACCGTCATTGCGATCGGCGCTGCCAGAACCCAACCAAGCCAGAACTGCGCCACTGGCGCACTTCCCTGCCCCACAAGCGCATCTGTCGCCCATTTGAAGGTATAGGGAACCGCCAGTGTCGCCAGTTTGGCAAGAAACATCAGAGCAAGCGAGCCGATTACTCGCCGCTTCAGATCAGGCCTGTCCGTCGGCCAGATGTAAGGCCAAAGCTGCCCCAAGGTGGAAAGCATGGCGCCGCCCTCGCCGGAGACAGGCTGCGCGGATCCGTGGTGCGAAGAAGGGTGAGCGTTTTTCATTCACATTGTCAGAAGTGTACGGCGCTGAAGCAGCGTGTTGGCAAATTCATATGGCGAACCTCCAGATGACTCGGCTGACGGAATGACCTTGCCGATCCGTTGCGCGCCCTTCACTCGGAAGCTGCCGACCGCAACTGAATGATTCGCGCACCGGAAACCTGCGGCTTGCCGACCGTATTAACGCGTTGCACAGAGCCACGTACAATTGTGATAGCAGATGCAGGTTCAATTGTACGCGAGACTTCTTTACTGGCCCCCCGTGGAGCGCTGATCGTACTTGAAACCGGTTCACGAAGTGCCGGATCGGCCAATGTAACTGCCTGGCCGCCTTCCTCGCGCGGCACCCCGGCGGGGGCCTTTGGAAGCAGCGTCAATGGATCACTGCTTTGGATCAACTGAACCGGGGCCGTGCTTGCCCCAATCGTACGCTCGGAATCAGCCGTGCGGGGAACATCGAGGCTGTAGCGGACTATCAACGCGCCAATCGCAGCAACCAACATCCCGAAGACGAAAACACCTCCGAGGAAAGCACGCTCCCGCATGGGCCTCTCCAAATCGAACCTATTTAGGTCGAACCGTATTTTAAGTTAGCCGTAATATAGGCATTGGAGGAAACCAAGTCCCGCCAAAGTTCATGCCCAGGCTACCGGCCCTATCCACCGCCTTCCCGATGTCTTGACGCTTTTGGAATAGCGATGCCACATGCAGCGATGAGCAAGATTCGAACGGTCTGCGTGTATTGCGGTTCGGGCCCGGGGACTGATCCCGCCTTTGTCGAAGCAGCAAAGAAGCTGGGTCAAATCCTCGCCGCAAACGGGGTGGGTCTGGTCTATGGCGGCGGCTCGAATGGAATGATGGGGGCGGTTGCTAATGCCGTGCTTGATCACGGTGGCCGCGTCACCGGTATCATTCCGGAATTTCTAACCGGACGCGAAAGGGTTCTGTCCAGAGCCCAGGAAGTCGTCGTCACACAAGACATGCACGAGCGCAAACGCATCATGTTTGAACGCGCCGATGCATTCATCGCGCTGCCCGGCGGAATTGGAACCCTGGAAGAACTGGTGGAACAACTGACCTGGGCTCAATTGGGACGCCATCACAAGCCGGTCGTTGTGGCCAATATCCAAAAATTTTGGGATCCTCTGATTGCGCTGCTCGACCACATGCGCAAGCTGGCCTTCATTCGCGCAGATTTCGTGGTGGAGTTCGGGGTCATCGATCGGATTGAAGATATCTTGCCAACCCTGATCGCGGCTGCTCAAGCGGCTCCCCCTGCAGACGAGGGCGTCGCAGCGCCAATCGAACGGCTTTAGATTGAGATCGAGCTTAGTGAGGCCAATATCAACGCGGCGTCTTCCGCCCACACTCACGCGGGCGCGTTGGATTTGACCAGCTTGTAAATGATCGAATCCATCAATGCCTGGAAAGACGCATCGATGATATTGGCGGACACGCCAACTGTCGTCCAGCGCTCACCGGTTTTGTCATGGCTCTCAATCAGCACGCGGGTCACAGCTTCGGTGCCGCCGTTGAGAATACGAACACGATAATCACTCAATTCGAGCCCGGATATGTAGCGCTGATATTTGCCGAGATCCTTGCGGAGCGCGACGTCAAGTGCATTGACCGGACCGTTCCCCTCACCGGCCGAGATCAGAACCTCATCGCCGATCTTCACCTTCACAATTGCTTCAGCAACAGTCACGAGCTGACCGGCGGCATTCCACCGGCGCTCGACGTTGACACTAAAACGCTCGACCGAGAAATAGTCCGGGACCGATCCAAGCACCCTCCGAGCCAACAACTCGAATGACGCGTCGGCGGCCTCATAGGCGTAGCCCATCGCCTCGCGTTCCTTGATCTCGTCGAGCAGCCTCGCCACACGCGCATCGCTTTTGTTGACAGTAATGCCGACTCGCTCAAGTTCGGCGAGCACATTTGACTTGCCGGACTGGTCAGAGACCAACAACTTGCGGCGGTTGCCGACCATCTCAGGCGCAACATGCTCGTAAGTTGCAGGATCTTTGACGATTGCGGAGGCATGAATGCCGGCCTTCGTGGCAAAAGCACTGTCGCCGACATAGGGCGCATGTCGATTGGGTGCATGGTTGAGCAATTCGTCGAGCGCACGCGATACATGAGAAAGCGTTTTAAGCTTTTCATCCGAAATGCCGATTTCGAAGCGATCAGCGAACTCCGATTTGAGTTTCAAAGTCGGAATGATCGATACGAGATTGGCATTGCCACAGCGCTCACCAAGACCGTTAAGTGTTCCTTGGATCTGGCGCACCCCTGCCCGCACGGCCGCCAATGAGTTCGCCACCGCCTGTTCGGTGTCGTTATGCGCATGAATGCCGAGCCTTTCGCCGGGAATTTGTTTGGTCGCGGCTCCGACAATCGCTTCGATTTCATGCGGCAAGGTGCCGCCATTGGTATCGCACAAGACCACCCAGCGCGCGCCCTCTTCAAAAGCTGCATGGGCACAGGCAAGTGCGTAGTCTGGATTTGCCTTGTAGCCGTCGAAGAAGTGCTCGCAATCAACCAGCACCTCGCGACCCTTCGCTTTCGCTGCGCGAACACTGTCACGGATCGAGGCGATATTTTCTTCCAACGTCGTTTCAAGCGCAACGTGGACATGGTAGTCCCAGGTCTTGGCGACAAAGCAAATCGCATCGGCTTTCGCATCAAGCAATTGAGCCAATCCTGGATCGTTTGAAGTCGAGCGCCCCGGCCGCCGGGTCATCCCAAACGCGGTGAAGGTCGTATCGAATTTGCGATCTTCGGAGAAAAGCTGAGTATCGGTTGGGTTTGCGCCGGGATAGCCGCCCTCGACATAGTCGATGCCGAGATCTGCCAGCATCGATGCAATCGACAGCTTGTCCGCAAGCGCAAAATCGACGCCGTTCATCTGCGCACCATCGCGCAGCGTTGTGTCAAATAAATAGAGGCGATCTTTTTTCATTTACGAGCCATCTTGGAACTGAAAGTCCCCTCTCCCCTCGTGGGAGAGGGGACGCGCGGCGGCGCGGGGTGAGGGGGCACCTCTTTCAAGGCGTCGCTAATTGAGGTCAATACGCCCTCGATATTGGAAAGCACTTCGTTATTCCAGAACCTCAGTACCTGGAATGAGTTCGACGCAAACCACTCATCCCTACGACAATCATGCGTCGAGTCCGCGTGCTGTCCACCATCAATTTCAATCACCATGCGGGCGTCAAAGCACAGAAAATCGGCAATGTAAGGATCGATTGGAACTTGCCGACGAAACTTGACCCCTGCAAATCTTCGATCGCGGAGCGCCATCCAAAGCTTTCGCTCTGCATCCGTCATGCGGGAGCGCAGATCGCGAGCATTAGCCTTTAGAACTCGAGCTGCCCCCTCACCCGCCTCGCGCTTTCGGCGCTCGGCGCCCTCTCCCGCAAAGGGAGAGGGTTTAGGCCTGCTGCTGTGATTCATCGCGCCAGCTCCCATGTGGTGCCGTCTTTGGAGTCTTTAAGCACGACTCCCATTGCCGCTAATTCGTCGCGAATACGATCGGATTCAGCGAAATTTTTGACCGCACGCGCTTGGGCGCGCGCCTCTATAAGATTTTTGACTTTGGTTTCATCGACATGTGTGCGGCGAGGATCGGTCTGCAGATATTCGCTTCGCGTTTTTTGCAGAAGACCCAGCAAGGAAGCGGATGCCTTCAGCACACGCACAGCTTCATCCCGCTTCGGCCCGGAGCCTGAAGCGTGAACGGCATGATTAAGCGCATGCAATCTCGTGATGGTATTCGGAGTGTTCAAATCATCCTGCAGCGAATGAAGCACTTCGTCATCGATCTTCGAATTCGATGAAACTTCAATGTCGCCGATGCTTTCGTACCATCCATCGAGAATTTTCCGACTCTCATCCAATCCTTTCAAAGTCCAATCGATTGGCTGACGATAATGCGATCTCAACATGTTGAACCGGATGACCTCGCCCGGCCAATCAGCCAACAATTCCCTGATCGTGATGAAGTTGCCGAGCGACTTCGACATCTTCTCGCCTTCGACCTGAAGAAACCCATTATGCATCCACACCTTCGCCATTACTGACGTGTGAAACGCACAGCGACTTTGGGCGATTTCATTTTCATGATGAGGAAAAACCAGATCGATGCCGCCACCATGAATGTCGAAAGTCTCACCCAGGTGTTTCCACGACATCGCCGAGCATTCGATGTGCCATCCCGGGCGACCCAGCGTGGCGATCCCGGCGGGCGAAGGCCAACCAGGGTCGCCTGTCTTTGAGGGCTTCCACAAAACGAAGTCCATGGGATCGCGCTTATAAGGCGCAACATCGACGCGAGCACCCGCAATCATTTCATCGAGCGGGCGCTTGGAGAGCTTGCCGTAATCCGGCATCGAGGGAACGCTGAACAAGACGTGGTCCTGCTCGGCATAGGCATTGCCGGATGCGATCAACCGCTCGATCAACAGCTTCATTTCTTCGATATGCTCGGTCGCGCGCGGCTCGACCGTGGGCGGCAAGCAACCAAGCGCAGCGACATCATCCCTGAAATTGCGATAGGTTTGTTCGGTCAGGTCGCGAATCGAGATGCCGCGCTCCGCGGCCCGCGCATTAATTTTGTCATCGACATCTGTAATGTTGCGAACATAACGCACATGATCGACGCCATAGATGTGACGCAACAACCGGAACAGCACATCGAACACGATGACGGGGCGCGCATTACCGATATGGGCGAAGTCGTAAACCGTCGGGCCGCACACGTAGATCCGTACGCATTTTTCGTCCAGGGGACGGAATGCATCCTTGCTGCGCGTCAGCGTGTCATAGAGCTTCAAGTCCATCGGACGCCCTGTTCAATTGCGCGTCACCCATCGACGTTACATCAATTGGGTGATTCGCCTGGGCTGGCCGGGCGTCCATTTGTCTCGATTGGAGAAAAGACGGCCGCAGCCAGCGTGTGAGCTAGCTAATAATAATCCGCCGGCAAATGCCGAATGTCGGGTTATGGCCGTTCATGGTGGCGCAGAATGGGCAAGCCACAAGGCCGCGTCAACTTCAATTTTTACCACTAGGACAAGGAAATACGGCCCCGGGACTGCGGCCAATTGCGTCACAGGGCGAATTATGGAATGAAGCGCCCGAGGCCACGGCGGTCACGACCGAAATTCGGTTAACGAGGCCTCAACCCCTATTGCATAGGTTCCCGGCCGCCCAAAATGGTTTCCAAGAAAGCGCTTCCTCAATGCGATCGATTCTTCCCAAACTTTGCCTCGCTGCGGCCCTCACTCTGACAACAGTGCCGGTGAAGGCCGAACAGCAAACATTCATTATTGCCAACAGCGCCGATGCCTATGGGGTCGATCGCTGCCTTGCGACCGGTGCGAGCTGCGGCAATGTGGTCGCGAGCGCTTATTGCCGGTCTCATTCATTTTCTACAGCAAAATCGTTCCGCAAAATCGAACGAGACGAGATCACCGGGGCAACCGCTTCCGATGGCGCGCCTCTGTGTGATGGCCGTTGCAGCGATTTCGTCGCGATCGAGTGCATTCGGTAATTCGCAGCCGACTATTTCTCCAGCCAATCGCCACATTTAGGCGCGGGGTCGTTTCCCCACGGCATGATGGGAACGGTCGAAGTTGAGTTCTTCGGCGAGCCCTCGATCAACTTGTCGGAATAGACAAGGTAGACAAGCACGTTGCGCTTCACGTCGCAGCCGCGAACGATTTGCATTTCCTTGAAGAGAATCGAGCGGCGACGGTGGAACATTTCATCGCCCTGCCCAAACTTCTCCTTGAACCGGATGGGCCCAACCTGCCTACATGCAAGGGAAATGTCAGACACTTCTTCGGCTATGCCGACCCAGCCTTGAACCCACCACGCTCCGGTACGGTAAAATCACATGCGATCCCTCGATCTCGGGATCGTCGATGGCATAAGTCGCAAGCTTGTCGTTCGGGGTTAGCAGCTTGAGGACGGTCGATTTCCGAAAAATGAAGTCGGGTTCCATCTGCGGCTTTGGCGATGCAATTAGGAATAACAGACTAATTGCAGTTACCGCCCCCGCCTGCACTTGCAAAAACCGATGCATAAAACTTCTCGATATAAACACGGGTTTTGCATCGATATAGAATTTCAGCGCCCGTACATAAGCCTCGTGCAGATCATGGAATCGGCAAAGAAAAAGCCCCGGCATTTGGCCGGGGCTTGAACAACTGCACTGCGCCTACGTGATTAGCCCTTCGGCACACCGGTAAGTGCAGCAGCGATGGCCGTGAAAACGGCGTTTAACTGTGTGCCGATGGTAGTGAGAGCAGTGATGATGATAACCGAAACCAGGCCGGCAATCAGACCATACTCAATCGCGGTGGCACCAGATTCATCCTTCACAAAACGCTGAGCGAGATTCATTTGACAACTCCCTGTGACACAAGTGTTCGGCCGAAGCCCATTCGGCCTGGACCGTTGTGCAGAATGCCTGAAAGGTGTTGCGATAAGCCTGAAACCCGGAAGCGGATTTAAACGGAAATTCGAAAACGAAATTCAGGGAATGGTAACCATGCGGCCCGTACAGGCGCGCCATTTCTGGCCTCTCGCCGATATTCGCGGGCAAAGCTAGACCTTACTTGCGTTGCATGTTCATGGTTGATTCACTACGTTTGGGAAACGCCAGCTTGCCCCACACACCTATGCCTCGAGGAATCTCAGTGAAGCTCTACTCCTATTTCCGCTCGTCAGCGGCTTATCGCGTCCGCATCGGCCTCAATCTCAAGGGGCTCGCCTACGAGATGGCGTCAATCCACCTGACCAAGGATGGCGGACGCCAGTTCGGCACGGAGTATCGTGGCATTAATCCGCAAATGCGTGTGCCCTCGCTGGTTCTCGATGACGGTCAGGTGCTGACACAATCGATGGCGATCCTCGACTATCTCGATGAGGTCTACCCGGAACCCTCGTTGCTCCCCCAGGACCCAGTCAGCCGCGCGCGCGTGCGCGCCATCAGCCAAATCATCGCGTGCGACATTCACCCCATCAACAATCTGGCTCCGCTGAAGTACATCAAAAACCAGCTCGGCCACGATCAAGATGCAGTCAATGCCTGGTATACGCACTGGGTTGTGACCGGCTTTGAGGCGATTGAGGCGCTAATCAATCCAGGCCCGTTTACACTCGCAGCTCAGGTCACCATGGCCGATATTTGCCTCGTTCCGCAGGTCTATAACGCGCAACGCTTCAACATCTCGCTCGACCGATTTCCCAAGATTGCTGCCGTGAACGCCGCTTGCCTCAAACTTCCTGCTTTCGACAAGGCCCGGCCGGAAAACCAGCCGGATGCCGAGTAAGCCCGATCTTTGATGGCGCAAATTTTGGCGGGCATAACCTGTCGCGGGTGGCCCTTACCCACACATATTTCGGTCACCTTTGCCGGGCCTGAATGGGCCAGAGCATGATCCGGAAAAGTGGGAATCGGTTTTCCGAAAAGGTCATGCTCAAACAAAAGGATAGAGCGCGATTGTGGTTTAATCTTTTTCATCGCGCTCCAAGACTTGCATCGCAACCGCTTTTTCGCGGATTGTGTCAGCCGACTTTTGGGCGCGCCCACTTGCGATGAAGGCAGAGTAGCGATGGTTTCGCGATTGGTCGGAAAGTTTGGGTTTGCGGCAATGGTGACGGTTGCCATTACGTCCGCACAAGCCCAGGGCGTGCTTCAAGACCAAAGCCAAACTTGTATCCGGCTGGAAAGCCAACTCGCCGCGCTTGATCGTGCCGGCGATGCCTCGCGGCTTGAACAGGTCAAGCGATACGAGGAGGCGATTGCCAAGCAGCAAGAGGAACTTGATCGCACCGTCGCCCAAGCGCGCCGAATGGGGTGTGAGGGATCGGGCTTCTTTTTGTTCGGTGGGCAGCCGCCACAATGCGCGGATCTCACAGGGCAAATCCAGCGCATGCGGGCAAGTCTGGATCGGGCAACAGCGGATTTTCAGCGGCTGCAAGGCGGCGGCGCCAATCAGGTCGAGCAGCGCCGCGGGATTTTGTATGCGCTCGCGCAGAACAATTGTGGACCGCAATATCGAAACGCGGCGCCCAGCCCTCCCCCCGCGCGCCAACCGAATTTCCTGGAATCGCTATTCGGCGGAGGCGGAAGCAACAGACCCGGTCCGGATTTCGGGGGCGGCATTTTCAATCCGGAAGTCCCTCAATCCTCAACGTACCGGACGCTGTGCGTGCGAAGCTGCGACGGCTTCTATTTTCCGATCTCATTCGCCACGGTC
>DATAIA010000419.1:0-5585 GCA_036262895.1 Xanthobacteraceae bacterium | reverse complement strand
GGGTGCGCTCGGTGTTACGATCGCGGCCCGGGTTATCGAAGTTGTACGAACGAACGGGATTGAATGAGCCGCCCGCCTGGTAGTTCCACTCGGCGCGTACGTATCCGCCGATCTTGATACAGGTATCGGTGCCCGGGATGTAATAGAATCCCGCGCCGTACAGGCTACAAATCTTCACGTACTGGACCGGAGCGGCCTTTACGGGAAGATCGGCGGCCTGCGCCCCAGCAACCGCAACGAGACCCGCTGCACTACCGAGGAGAAGGCTTTTTACCGTCTTCATCGTGACCTCCAAAGTTCATTTCGACCTGGGAGGGTTCCATCTCCGGCGGGTGAGTATCACCCAGGAAGGTCCCCTTAGTTCCCCATGACCCCCCGGACCTTCGTGCCACCTAAGGGTTTTCCCGTTTGGTGATTCCGAAACTCCGGACGAGGCGACCTGGGGATGCCCCCCTCCGTCGCACAGTCAGAGTACTTAACGAGTCCCGACAAGCAATGAAGAAGCGCCAGAATCCTGTGCCTGGATGTTTGTTTGTGGAAATGTGTTGCACAAATGGCACGGTCTGGAAGTCGAATACGATGCAGAAAGCCTGAACCGAACGGGATACAGTCGCATAATTTATTATTTATAATCAATTACTTGCATAAACATTCAATACATCGCCCGACTAGTGACTACTATAAGTATACATTCCTGACGATCACAATTGAACTGATTTCCTTGTCCCCCACTTGTGCATTCAAGAGTGGATTTCTCTGCAATGATTCTTCGAATCAGCACGGCTTCTGACAGACTCAAGCTGCAGCCAAGACACGCATCACGCTTCCCGTCAGGGCCGCCAAATCGCCCTCATCGATTGTGAAAGCCGGCGTCAGATAGACGACCGATCCGAACGGCCTGATCCAGACCCCGGAATCGACAAAACGGCGGCGCAGGTCATCAAGGTTTTTTATCCGTTCGAGCTCGACCACTCCTATCGCACCCATGACCCGGACATCGCGCACGCCGGGCAGATCGCGGCACGACTGAAGATCACGCGTCATTGCCCTGTGAATTGCCGCAACCTGATCAAGCCGCGGCTCGCTCTCGAATAGATCGAGGGATGCATTCGCTGCCGCGCAGGCAAGCGCATTGCCCATATAGGTCGGTCCATGCATCAGCGCGTGTTTGGGGTCGTCCGACCAGAAGGCTTCGAAAACGTGGCGCTGGGCGATGGTGGCTGCAAGCGCCATTGTTCCGCCCGTCAGCGCCTTGGATAAGGTGATAATGTCCGGCGTCACACCTGCCGTTTGACAGGCAAACATCGCCCCGGTTCGACCGAACCCTGTAAATATCTCATCGAATATCAGGAGTAGCTGATACTTATCGGCGGCAGCGCGCAGGCGTTGTAAAACTTTCGCATCATGAAACCGCATTCCACCGGCGCCTTGAACCAGTGGCTCGACGATAATGCCGGCGAGATCCTCGGCATGCTGTTCAAGGCAAAGCTCGAAGGCGGCAATGCTGGATTCATCTTGCGGAAGATCGACGATCTCGTGTTCCGGCAGCAGCCCCCGGAACATGCTGTGCATCCCTTCAAGCGGGTCGCAGACAGACATCGCTCCTAGCGTGTCGCCATGATACCCGCCAGTGAACGCAACAAATCGCTTGCGCGTCCGAAAACCTCGATTGAGCCAATACTGGACCGCCATTTTCATGGCGATCTCGACGGCCACTGACCCCGATTCGGAAAAAAATACGCGATCGAGCTCGCCAGGCAGCAGCGCAGTTAAACGCTGCGCCAACTGAAGCGCCTGTTCGTGAGCAAGTCCCCCCAGCATAACGTGCGGCATAAGATCCAACTGACGGATGACCGCTTCGCGGATGTGCGGGTGATTGTAGCCATGGCAAGCGGTCCACCATGAGGCGATGCCGTCAATGAGTTCACGCCCATCCGAGAGCACAATGCGCGTTCCGTGCGTCCGCTCAACGAGCCAGGGCGCCGGCGCCGTTTTCATTTGCGTGTAAGGCCACCACAGGTGCGAGCGGCCGGATTCGTACCAGCCGGGCGTTCGCGTCATGACGCAGCTCTCAAAAAAGTTTCCGTAAGCATCCGACTAACATATTGCGGCTGGAATACGATACACTACTGATCGATATGATATTCAGAAGTGAGGTCTATACAGTCTTAGAATCTGGATCCCCGCTTCCGCGGGGATGAGCACTGGGATGAGTGAGTTTACACTCCTAAGCCGCTTCATTCCCGGCACTACTTCACCGTTCATCCCCGCGAAAGCGGGGATCCAGGCTTGTTAATTCACTGAAACCCGGCTTGCGCTTGCAACTGCTTGTTTAGCCAACGTGACGGCCTGGAAACTGAAACCGTATTGAGTGATGTCTTCTCTTGATCGTTTTGCCCATGAGCAACTTGCCCGAATACGCGATCGTGGGCAGTGGCGAACGCTGATCGACACGGAACGGCACGAGAGTGCGTGGGTCGTGCGCAATGGACGTCGCCTGCTGTCGTTTTGCTGCAACGACTATCTCAACCTGTCACAAAATCCTTCGGTTCGAGATGCGGCGATTGCAGCCATCGAAACTTATGGCGTAGGCTCCGGCGCTTCCCGCCTCGTCACCGGCAATCATCCATTGTTTGCCGAACTTGAAATGCGCCTCGCGCGCCTTAAAGGGACTGAGGCCTGTTGCGTATTCGGTTCGGGCTATCTCGCGAATGCCGGGATCATTCCCACCCTTATCGGAACCTCAGATCTCGTACTTGTCGATGAACTCGCGCATGCCTGCATCTGGGCTGGCGCTCAACTCAGCCGTGGGACTGTAGCGTCGTTTCGGCATAATGACGTTTTGCATGCCGAGATGCTGCTTTCTGAACATCGATCGAAACATTCGCGAGCGCTAATTGCAACAGATGGCGTATTTTCGATGGACGGCGATTTGGCTCCGTTGCCGGATCTCAGCAAACTCGCCCAACACTACGATGCTTGGCTGCTGACGGACGACGCTCACGGGGTTGGCGTTGTAGGCGGTGGGCGCGGATCGAGCTTTGTCGGCGAGCAACATACTGATGTGCCGCTTCAGATGGGAACTTTATCCAAAGCGATTGGAGGCTATGGGGCATATCTTTGCGCGTCGGCAGCCGTCATCGATCTGATCCGCAATCGAGCACGCACGTTGATTTATTCCACGGGCTTACCGCCAGCCACTGTTGCAGCGGCGATTGCCGCTGTCGATCTGATCGAACGAGATCCAGATTATTGCGCGCGGCCGCTCAACAAAGCGAAGGCATTCACCCGCCTGCTTGGCCTTCCAGAGGCCGAGAGCCCTATCGTTCCCGTTGTCATAGGCGAAGAGGCAAAGGCGCTTCAGGCCTCACGGCTGCTGGAGGAGAATGGTTTTCTGGTCGTGGCAATACGCCCTCCCACGGTTCCGGTTGGCACCGCGCGCCTTCGCATAACCTTCACTGCCGCTCATCCTGATAGTGAAATTCAAAGGCTTGCCGAAACCATTCGCGACCAAATTCTGGGGGCGTAACCAGTGAGCGGAGTATTTGTAACATCAACTGGCACCGACATCGGCAAAACGTTTGTAACGGCGGGATTGATCCGTGAGTTACGCCGCCGGGGGCAAAACGTCCATGCAATCAAGCCAGTGGTGAGCGGGTTCGATCCTGATAAATCGGCATCAAGCGATCCCAGCGTTTTGCTGGACGCACTTGGAAAATCCACCGATATCGATGCGATCGAAAAAATTTCGCCCTGGAGATTTTCCGCTCATTTATCACCCGATAGCGCAGCGCGCCATGAAGGCCGTGCAATCAATTTTGATGATGTCGTCGCATTCTCAAAGGAAGCGAGCACTCGTTTCGATGGCACTCTGTTTATCGAAGGCGTGGGTGGAGTCATGGTCCCGCTTGATGACGGACATACCGTGCTCGATTGGATGGAAGCGCTCGGCTTGCCCGTACTACTCGTTGCAGGCAGCTATCTCGGCACCATCAGCCATACGCTAAGCGCGTTGGAGGTGCTCGCCTCGCGCCAACTGAGAGTACAAGCAATTATTATCAGCGAGTCAGTCGGCAGCTCAGTTCCGACCGAAGAAATCTTTCAAACAATTATGCGCTTTGCAAACCACAAAAAAGTGTTTTCTCTCCCACGGCTGCAACCAGGACAGATCGATCATCCAATGTTCGTTGACGTCGTCAATGCGCTGTAAGTTGCGCTTTGCGAAAAGCCGCAATCGTCTGATCGACCGCGACATCGTCAATGTGGCGATGAGTTACAAGACGCAGTGATTGTGAATTCCAAATCCCTGCCCGCACGCCGCATTCATTCAGTTTCAACGCCCATACCTTGGCGTCCTTACCCGTATGACTGACATCAACCCTGACAATATTTGTTTCAACAAGTTTGGGATTGACCAGGCGAGCATCCAAGGCATGAAGGTCGCGAGCTATTCTCCTCGCCCGAGTATGGTCATCGGCTAACCGCGCTATCATCTCGTTCAAGCCAACAATACCGGCAGCCGCCAGAACACCGGCCTGACGCATCGCGCCGCCCACCATCCGCCGATAAGCCCGGGCTTTATCGATAAAAGCTTGCGATCCGCACAATACCGATCCAACTGGCGCGCTGAGCCCCTTGGAAATACAGAAACCTACACTGTCACTACGCTTGGCAATCTCAGCCGGCGGCACGTTAAGAGCGACCGCGGCGTTGAAAAGCCGCGCCCCATCAATGTGTATGGGGATGCCGTACTCCGCCGTGAGCACACGCAACACAGAAAGCGAAGCCAGCGGCACGACAGCCCCGCCGGCATCATTATGAGACGTTTCCACGCAAACAAGGGCCGTCGCCAACCGGTTGGATAGGAGTTTGGGTTGGATCAATTGTCTGACAGATTCGATATCGAGAGCACCCCGCTCCGCAGGAACAATCCGGTGAAACAGTCCTGCCAGTTGCGCAAGACCGCCCATTTCGGTGCGCACGATGTGACAATCGGCATCGAGCAGAACCTCGCCGCCACGTCCGGTATGTGCGAGGAGCGCGACAAGGTTGGCCATCGTGCCACTGGCTACAAAGAGCGCAGATTCCTTGCCAACGGCGTGAGCTGACATCTCTTCAAGACGTTGAACCGTGGGATCACCATCGCGAGAATCATCGCCAAGTTCCGCACGGCGCATAGCCTCCAGCATAGTTTCCGTCGGCTGCGTTACCGTGTCACTGCGAAGGTCGATCATTTCACAACCGCCACTAAATCATAGACAATTCATGCCGCCGCAGCAGACGATACACTAGCCCGACCGGCATGAGCGTAAACGCTATGAGCACCGTTGCTGCCGCCGCCGCAACACCTGGGCTCGTCCCCTCAAGCGCCTGGAACATCGTAACTGTCATCGTGGCCCACGGTGCGCTGTAGAGCACAATCGTGGAACTCAGTTCCGATGCGAGCGTCACGAAGGTCAATACCAGCCCACTGACAATCCCGCCAAGCATCAGCGGCACTGTGACACGCAGAAACGTTGCAAACGGAGCAACCCCAAGATTGACCGATGCTTCCTCAAGACTCGGATCGATTTGCTGGAGGATTG
>DATAIA010000418.1:0-10475 GCA_036262895.1 Xanthobacteraceae bacterium | reverse complement strand
CGTTGCTTCCACGTTCCTTGCCGAACGCGTCTCACCACAATCGAAAATCAAAGGCTATGTGCAGAAGGCGCATGATTTCGCCCTGCCCGCCGATCCAACGCGCCCAATCATCATGATCGGCCCCGGTACCGGCATCGCACCGTTCCGCGCGTTCCTGCACGAACGCATGGCCACGAAAGCACCGGGCCGCAACTGGTTGTTTTTCGGCCATCAACGCAGCGATTACGACTTCTTCTATCAGGACGAACTCGCCGGCCTCAAAGCCAAGGGCGCGCTCAATCGTCTGACACTCGCCTGGTCACGCGACAGCGGCAACAAGATTTACGTGCAGGATCGGATGCGCGAAGTCGGCCGCGATTTATGGACGTGGCTCGCGGACGGCGCTCATGTTTATGTCTGCGGCGATGCCAGGCGCATGGCGAAGGATGTCGAACGCGCGCTGGTCGATGTCGTTGCCACCTTCGGCGCCCGCTCGACCGATGAAGCTATTTCCTTTGTAGGTAACCTCCGCAAGACCGGGCGGTATCAAACGGATGTGTATTAGCTCAATTACAGCTCACTTGCCGAGAAGCAATGCGCTCCTCTTCCCTCTCCCCGCAAGCGGGGAGAGGGAAACAAAAAGTCACCGCTTCGCTTTTTTCATCCCGCGTTCAAGAAACTCCAGCGATCGTCCCCACGCGATCATTGCGCTTTCCGCATGGAAGCTCGCGCGCTGATCGCAATAAAAGCCGTGACCGGCCGGGTAGGTATAAATCTCGCAATCCGGCCGCTTGCCGCGGATCGTCGTGACATCGCTCATCGGAATGCCTTCGTCCTTTTCGCCGAAATGCATCTGCACCGGGCAGTGCGGCCGCTCATCGCCATGGCGCGCAATCTGTCCGCCATAAAATGCAATCGATGCGGCAAGTCCTTCGATGCGGGCCGCGGCGAGGAAAGCCACCGATCCGCCCATGCAGAAACCGATCACCGCAACCGGACCGATCGAGCGCAATGCATCGACGCCCGCTCCGGTATCGTCGAGCAGCTTCGTCCAATCGATATTGGCCATCAGCTTACGGGCCTCGGCAATTTCATCCGGCGAATATCCGCTCTGAAAATTGCGCGCGAAGCGATCAAACAATGAAGGGGCGACAGCGGTGTAACCGAGCGCCGCGAACCGATCGCACACAGAGCGAATATGCGTGTTGACGCCGAAAATTTCCTGCACGACCACAACGCCGCCGCGCGAGCGGTCGGCGGGATCCGCACGATAGCCGCCAAGCTCAAACCCGTCAGCCGAGGTCAACGATATCGATCTGCCCATTATTGTCTCCAAATTTGCGGCGGCTTTGCGGTGGCCTAGCCGCCCTCATTCCGCCGACTCACGACGGAAAGCCTATTCCTGTGCAAATACCGCGAAACCAAACGGGCACAAACAAGTTATCAAATCTCGGAGGGTCCTGGAGTTTCCTCATCCGATTGCCGCAATGGCGCGGAAAGCTTCGGCCCTCGCGTTTGTTTAACCGGGGCGCTCATCACTCATGCCAAGCTCTCGCACGTTGACGATCTTTGCTGCCGCCTTCACCGCCCTCGCAACGTCAACCGCCATCGCGCAGGATTGCGACCGTTTCGCGTGGGCCTGCCAAGGCTACTCCCCGCCGCCTCGTTACGGCAATTGGGAGCCGATCCGTCCCAATGGATTTCCGTTCAATCCAAATGCTGACGAGCGCCCATATCAGCCATCCTATCAGCCTTACGATCAACGCCCCTATACTGACCCGCGTTATCAGCAGCCCGACGAACCGCAATATTCCGAGGATCACAGCCGAAAATACGATCCGGCGACAGCGCAGCGATTTGCTTCCCTTTACGGACCGGTGCCGGGCGAGCCGCATCAAATTGCGGCCGTGAAACTTGGGTATCTCAATCCCGCTTTCGTGCGGGCTCAGGTGAATTACCCAACGAACGAACCGCCGGGCACGATCGTGATCGATCCGCGCGCGCACTACCTTTATTTGGTCGAACCAAATGGACGTGCGATCCGTTACGGTGTCGGCGTCGGGCGCCAGGGTTTCGGCTGGTCGGGCGCGGCAACGGTGCACGACAAACAAGCTTGGCCCGATTGGTATCCGCCGCGAGAAATGATCGACCGCCAGCCTGAAATCCGGCGCGTGCTCACACAATTGCAGAGCGGCATCGGCATGCCGGGCGGCTCCCGCAATCCGCTGGGCGCACGCGCGCTTTATCTATGGCAGGGAAATAAAGACACGCTGTTTCGCATTCATGGCACGATCGAACCATGGACCATTGGCAAGAACGTGTCGTCCGGCTGCATTCGCATGATCAACCAGGACGTGATCGATCTTTATCAGCGCGCCGCTGTCGGTGCGAAGGTCGTGGTGTTAGGTTCGATTTAGTGTGCCGGCCTAATTGAGCGTGATCCGGCGCGCCTCGCCGATCTGCAGCAGGTCCGGCAGAATCTTGCCGGGGAACGATGAGAGATCGGTTTCCATACGCAGTTCATGGAACGACATGCTGATGGCGCGCGAGACTGCGCGGGCTTCATTGCTGATCATCTGCGACAATGCCGTTCCGCCAATAATCATCAGGGCGGCGATGACGAAAACCGTGCGAGCGATGATGGCACTCATGACCGTCTCCTTGCGAGCTGCAATCTTTGTTTCTGTGCAAACAAACCTATGACGGCATTCGCCATGGGTCTGTGAGGCAGGTCACAGGGCGCGCTTGCCGGGCGCACAATTGAAAAGAAAAAACCACACCTGCGGGGCAGGTGTGGCTGGAGGAGGTCTTCCGAGTACAGGGAGGTCGAAACGATATTAAACGCGGGTCGAACGACTACGGGTCAAGGCACCAACGGTCGAGCCCATCAGTATCTGGGTGAAAGCCATCGAGCCGATAATCATCAATGCTGCGATAACAATCATGCGATCCATCAAAATGCTCATGACCATCTCCTTGGGCCGTGACGTTTGTCCTGACAACGAACTTAGCCCAGCCCAGGGCGCTTCCCTGTGAGCTAGATCACAGGCCGAACAAAGGCAGATTCAGGGCATTTTCGCAGCAGGCAAAAGCCCACAAGTGCTAGAATTGAACGCCATGAACGACCACGGTTTGACATTGTTCGATACCGCCATTGGCCGCTGCGGCATCGCCTGGGGCCCGCGCGGCATTACCGCCGTGCAGATCCCGGAAGCCAATGATGACGCGACGCGGGCGCGTTTGCGCCACAAGTGCCCGGGCGCGCAGGAAATAGCCCCGCCGCCCGAAGTGCGGCGCGTGATGGACGATGTCGTTGCGCTGCTGCAGGGCGAAGCCATCGAATTCGCGGATGTGGAACTTGATCTTGAAGGCGTGTCCGACTTCAGCCGCCGGGTCTACGAGATCACGCGCAGCATTCCGCCGGGCAGCACGCTGACCTATGGCGAAATCGCCAAACGGCTCGGTGCGCCCGATCAGGCCCAGGCGGTCGGTGTGGCGCTCGGCAAAAATCCGATCCCGATCATCGTTCCCTGCCACCGCGTGCTGGCGGCGGGCGGTAAAGTCGGCGGCTTTTCCGCCAATGGCGGCATCACGACCAAGCGCCGCTTGCTCTGGATCGAAAGCCCGCACGCAAAGGGAGAGCCGGGTTTGTTTGACAATATTGAGTCGCCGAAGGGCTAAGAAGGTCCATCATATACTGGGTCCCCGCCTTCGCGGGGACGAGCGGAACGCGAACACTGTCGCAGTTAATCCGCTCATCCCCGCGCAAGTGGGGATCCAGCTCTTCAAAAGAAATCACCCCCGCGCAGCAAGCCCGCGGCTCAATAATTCCCGAGAGGTCGGCCCCGCGCATAGGTGCGCGTTGCACTGGCAAAGGTGGGCGCCACGCGATACGGCCAGGCCGCACTCAGCGCGCCATTATGTCGATCGAGATAATCGCCGCGTGCCGGCCGCGCCGGAACAAACGTAATGATCAGACGCACAAGAAGGCTTGCAATCAACGCGGCTAAAATCGCAAACAACACCTGAAGCACTTCGCGCGACGGATCCGGTTGCGGCTTTACATTATCATTCGAGGCAGCCGGCCACGTTTCCGGCATGTCGTTTTGTACGTCGATGGCCGCAAGCTCTTCATTTGTTAGCTCGCTTTGCGCCGCATCGAACGTATTCACGGGCTTGTCTTGCGCGGACCACGCAGGCACATCCGACATGTTGGTTTTCACCTGTGCGGATGCAAGCCGGGTTTTCATGGGCACAACCGTGTCCGCTTCAATGTCGGACGCGGGCCGATGCTTCGATCGCGCCGCGGGCTTGATATCTGCCCCATCCTCGCGAACCTTATGGCTGAGATACCAGCATTGCCTATGCTTGATGCGATCCAATCGATAGCGCCAGCGACTGCCGTCCGGCGCTTGCCCGCTCGGCCCTGCCAAACATTCATCGTGATCCGGCGCGGCCGCGGCGGGCATCACATGCATCGAAAATGCCGCAACAACAGCAGACAAAACCGACGCAATCAAAATTGAACGCACCTGCATCAATTACTCTCTCCTTCACCACCGCTTAGCATCTGCTTGATTCGCAGCAGTGATTCTCGTCATCAAATTCGGTCGTAATGAGTCGACAATTCGGCAATTCGCTCCACGAGTATGGCAACGAACGCTGGTTGTACTTCTCCGTCATGGCCGGGCTTGTCCCGGCCATCCACGTGAATGCGCGGGTCAAGCCCGCGCATGACGAGTGGAGAAATTGAGTGCAAAAAGCCCATCGGATCAGCAGCGAGTGCCGCTTGCTTTGCAATTGAACGCGTTCACGGCGGCATTGTGTTCGCGCAGCGCCTCGCTCGTTTCCTTGTCGAGATAATCGAGATAGCGCCGCACCTCGTCGGAATAGCGCTCGATGGCGTTCCGGCAGCTTTCGACGGAATCGATTTCACCAGCACAGGCCGGTTTCGCCGGCCGCTGTGCGATCTCGAATTTCACCGGCATGTAATTGATGCTGGATGCCGCGCCAAGTTGTGCAGCTCCGAGACCAAGCATCCCAATTGCCAGCAAAAGCGCCCCATTCCGTCCCAACATTGCACACCCCAACGCCCGCACACGTGTTTTCAGGCGTATTCCGCAAGTTCCGTGCCGGGAATTGTGTCTCGGATTGGGGCTGAAGTTTCCCGAGCAGCGCCCTGCAGTTCCCCTCCCCCCGCGCGCGCTTGCGCGTGGTGGGGAGGGGTTAGGGGTGGGGGCAATCTTTGCAACAAATTCCGATCTCCCCGTAAAGAACGGGGAGAGGGGAATCAAACAAATCACCCCGTCTTTGCCGCGCGGGCGGCCGCTTCAAACTTCGTGGCGAATTCTTCCAATTCGTCTTGCGCGAGATCGCTCACCGCAAGCAGGTTCAGCCCCTGCTCGCTCCAGCGCACCACATGAAAGCCCTGCATCGTTTCAGGCTTCGATGCCGGCTGCGCGGGGCCTGCGCCCGGCAGAACAAACAAATTGATCACGTGCTTTCGCCGTCGATAAACAATCGCAGCCGCCGGTTTGCCGTCAATGTAATCGAGCCGCCCGCCGATCAACGTGAAGCCTTGCCCGGCAAGATCGATCACGGGCGGCGCAAGATCGATCCGCCCATTGAACCACGGCTTCACCGTATGTTCGTCGGTCGAAAGCACGTCGGTAAGGTGCTGCTCGGCCTGCAGCGAACGCAAATGCGCCGACACCGCTTCCCCGACGATCCGGCTGTCGCTGTTCTGCCGCATCACAACAAACATCAGTCCGGTGGCGGCAACGGCCGACATGGCAGCGCCGAGCGCAAAGCCCTTGAGCAGCGAGCGGCGGCTTGCGGCGGTTGACGATGCGGGAACCGCGCGATCGATGCTGGCGCGCAGGCGCGCAGGCGCGGTGAAACGTAACGCATGTCCTTGCAGCGCCTTGCGTAGATCCTGATGCGCCGTAAGCGCGGCCGTGCAGCGCGTGCATCCGGCCGCATGCACCTCGACCTCGCGGGCGTGTTCGGCGTCAAGCTCGCCGTCGATCAGCGCCTGAATGCGTAAGCTTGTCTCATCGCAGGTCATGGGCAGGACCTCTTCTCCTCGGCCATCCAGGCCTCTCGTAACAGCGCACGGGCCCGCGCCAGCCGCGACATCACCGTGCCGACCGGTACGCCGATAACATCGGCGATTTCGCGGTAACTCAGATCGCTGATTTCGCGGAGCACCAGCGCTTCGCGGAATTGATCGGGCAATTCGGCCATCAGCCGCCGCACGGTTTCGTCATCAAGCTGCGACAGCGCGCGGGCTTCAGGCGTCGCCTCCGCCTCCGACCACAGTCCTTCGATGCGATGTTCGGCTTCGTCCAAACTCTCCGTCACCATCGCACCAAACGCGGCGCGCCGTGCATATTCTGCGCGACAGACATTGCGCAGGATCGCCAGCAGCCACGGTTTGATCGGCCCGCCGCGAAACGTCTCGAAATGCCGGAAGGCGCGCAGATAACATTCCTGCGCGGCATCTTCCGCATCGGACGGATTGCGCAACAGATAGCGCGCGAGCGTGTAGACGTCATCGAGATAGGGCAACGCCGCAAGCCTGAAGCGTTGCGCCTTGTCCCGGTCACCGCGATCGCCTTCAAACGCCATTGTTACGTCCGAACAAACTATTCACATCCACCCACCTCACCCCAACCCTCTCCGCCCTCAAGGGCGGAGAGGGGGCCCGACCGAGATTGGTTTGAGATCAGCGCAAACCAACTGCCGTGACGTACTCCCTCTCTGCCCCTCTCAGGGGCGGAGAGGGTTGGGGTGAGGTGGGGTGCAGCCTGACAATCCAAATCACCGCGAGTCATTGCTACCAGTCGCAGCTTCCACCACGATTGTCCCGGTCATGTGCGGATGCAAGGCACAAAAGTACGTGTAGGCACCCGGTGTCGTAAATGTGAACGAGAACGATTGATTGGTGTCGAGCGCCTGCGATTTGAACGCCTTGGTCGTTGATGTGGCCGTATGCGGACTATCGTCCTCGTTGGTCCAGGTCACGGTGGCGCCGGCCTTCAGCGTCGGCGGAGACAAGGTGAAGTTATCGATTTTGACCTTCGCATCCGCTGCCTGCGCCAACGGTGAAATGAGTGTCGAGACCAGCGTGGCGACAAGCAGGATCGGGATGGATTTTTTTGTCATGGCGGATTCATGTGTTTGGTTGTTGTCTTTTAATTTGACTGGATCCCCGCTTCCGCGGGGATGAGCGGCAAAAACCGGTCTTGCGCGTACTCTATTTTTCCGCTCGTCCCCGCGAAGGCGGGGACCCAGCATTTAAATTGGAAGTTCGCGGAAGGTGGGCACGCTTCGCTTTGCCCACCCTACAAATGACTTCACACCAAGGGCGTGTCGACAATCGCGAGCCGTTGCTCGTTTTGTTTGAACGTAACGCTCGCAAGACCCAGCATGGTGCGCAGTCTGTCGGCAGGCACCGCCATCGGTCCGGGCGACGGCGCAGTGCCGGGCGCGGGCTGCGGGAACGCGGTTGAGCGCGCGGTGTGGAAGGTCATGTTGCCTTCCACCTTCTGCATCACCTGATGGATATGCCCGTTGAGCACGGTGACCGAGCCGAACCGCTTCAAATAATCCAACGCCTGCGCGCTATCCTCCGTACCCCAGCCCCACTCCGGATAAACCGCCCACAACGGAATGTGCGCAAACACCACGATCGGCTGCGACGCGGCGCGCCCCTTAAGATCGTCTTCCAGCCACGCAAGCTGCTCGGCCCCGAGATTGCCGAGACCGCCGGCCTTTAAATCAAACACATTGACGAGGCCGATGAAGTGCACGCCGTTGGCATCGAACGAATACCAGCCCGCGCCCTTGGTGCCGCGGCCATAGCGTTCCTTGTAGAGCTTCTGGTCGGGATCGATGAAATCGTGCTCGCCCGGCACGTAATGCACATCAAGCCGCGCCTGCGAAATAATGCGATCGGCATCGTCGAATTCCGACACCTTCGACAGATGCGTAATGTCGCCGGTATGGATCATGAAGGCGGGCTTTTGCGGCAACGCCTTCACGTGCGCGATGGTTTGTTCAAGCGTGCCCGCGACATTGGGGTTGGCGGGTTTGTCGAAGCCCATATGGCTGTCGCTGATCTGCAGGAAGGTAAACCCCTGCTGATCCGCCGCCACCGCCTGGTCGATCATGCCGAGCGACGTCGGCACGCCCCCGGCAATGGTCCAAAGCACGCCGGTTCCGGCCCAGGTCATGCATTCGAGGACTTGTCGCCGGTTGGGATTGTCGTCGTGATCGTGTGCCGTCATGGCCAATCTCCCTGGTTTGCGCTGCATTCAGGGGACTAGATCGGCTGACGTGGGGATTTATTCCCGAAAAAGTTTTGGAGTAGGAATGGCGCTCTTGACCCTTCAACCCTCATGGTTCGAGACGGTTGCTGCGCAACCTCCTCACCATGAGGAGTTATGGCACAGCTTTTGGCCCTCATGGTGAGGAGGCGAGCTTTAGCGAGCCGTCTCGAACCATGAGGCCGAGCAGTACTTTATGATATCTTCCCCGCCCCACCTCCGGACTCAATCGATCAATAAAACGTAAGGACACACCGCATGAGAAAATTCGCCGCACTGGCTGCAAGCGCGCTGATGCTGGCCGGCGCCCTCTTGGTTGCGCCGCACGCGCGCGCCGATGATTACCCCTCGCGCCCGATCAAGCTGCTGGTGGGCGCGCCTCCTGGCGGCACGACCGACACCATCGCGCGTTCGATTGCCGTTCCGATGGCAACCGCGCTCAAGCAAATCGTGATCGTCGAGAACAAGCCCGGCGCGGGCGGCAACATCGCCGCGGAGGCAACGGCGAAGGCGGCGCCCGACGGCTACACGCTGCTGGTCAGCTTCAGCAGTCACACCATCAACGCCTCGCTTTATGAGCATCTGCCCTACGATCCGGCCGCCGACTTTACGGCGATCACCAAGGTGGCGACCGTGCCGAGCCTCCTGGTCGGCAATCCAAAGCTGCCGGCAGAAGATTTGAAGTCGGTCATCGCGCTCGCCAAGGCGCAGCCCGACAAGCTGACCATCGGCATCGGCGGCATTGGCTCGTCGCTGCATCTGGCCGGCGAGAAGTTCAAACTGATGACCGGCTCCCGCCTGCTCAACGTGCCATACAAGGGCACCGCACCGGCACTCACCGACCTGCTCAGCGGACAGACCGACCTGATGTTCATCAGCCTTGTGACGGGCGCGGCGCAAGTGCACGCCGGAAACCTGCGCGCCTATGGCGTGACGAGCGCCGAGCGTCAGCCGGCGTTCCCCGATGTGCCGGCAATTGCCGAGGTGGTGCCGGGCTTTGAATCAAACGCATGGTTCGGTGTGTTTGGACCGGCAAAATTGCCGCCCGAGATCACCAGAAAACTGCACGCAGCCATTGTCGCTGGCCTCTCCGATCCGGAAATGCAAAAGCGCCTAAAGACCGAAGGCGCAACGCCCGTCGGCGACTCCTCCGACGATTTCGCGGCGTTCGTGCGCGACGACATCAAACGCTGGGCGCCGATCGTGAAGGCGTCTGGGGCGACGGTAGAGTGATGGGAGGGGTGTGAAGGCAGAATTTTTTAGAGAGCTGGGCCGCGGCATTGGATCCGTGGCAGCCTGCCGAAAGACCATAAGAAATCAAACAATTGACATAGCAGATGAATCATCTGCGTAATGCGATGATTTCCGTGAATCAAACTACATATGAAACATCTTGGAGGTCGAAGTTAGACGTGGAGGATACAAGAAACATTATTCCAGTTTCAGACGAGCAAGCAAAGGCCGCCCAAGAAGCCTTGAAGACCTTGCAAGGGGTGGGCCGCTTTTTGAAGGACACATTCGGAACAATCCCGCAGGATGTCGTTGGAATGTTAGGAGGTGATTACCTTAGGGTGAGGCGAGCTGAAAATCTTGTGCGAACAATTGAGAAAGCGCGGAAGCGCCTTGATGAAAACGGGATTGAAACGCCGGATGCCTCACCATCGCTTGCGATTCCCATCATGATCGCGGCAGCTGATGAAAGTAGAGATGATTTACAAGACATTTGGGCCGCACTTCTCGAAGCTGCAGCCACCCCAAAAAAATCGAAAGCCTTTCGCCTTAAATTTATAGAACTCGCAAAAGAACTAGATCCGTTCGACGCTCTGACCTTAAAGGGAATGTACAGGGTATCTCCAAATGACTTTCTTGATGATGCAGTTTTAGCAATGATAGCCGAGAAAATCGGCGGCAGCCGTGATCAAGTGCGCGTTTCTGTCGCGAATCTTGAGGCGACTGGAATGATTATTCGGCCGAGCGGCAATAATTCACGGCATTACGTGGCGCTCTCCCCACTAGCGCGCGAATTCTTGCTTGCCGTTCAGTGATCACACAACGGACCCATCAGACAGCGATACAATAATAATCCTACGCCAGCGCTTTTAAGAAAAATAAATTCAGATGTCGCATCTTTTCATAGATAATCAAATGACCAGCCTGAAATTTGAT
>DATAIA010000417.1:0-13662 GCA_036262895.1 Xanthobacteraceae bacterium | reverse complement strand
TGGTAGGGGTCCACTCAGATGAGTGGACAATTAGCGCGCGTACTGTCTCTGACCAGAGTTGGGGACGTTCTGCAAGAATAGACCCGGCCATTTTAGCAGCAAGCGCCGTTGCTGCGCTCGTATCTCCGAGAGTTGTGAAATGCCGTAGTTGTGGCTGGTAATAGGTGGTTAGAAGCTGGAGATCATCGATTGGCTCTCCCGGTGACACACCGTCGTGAGCGAGATTGCCGCCTTCGAACACGACATCTGGCTTAACAGGCCACTGTCGATCCCAAATGACAGACGTTCGGCTACGAGGTGATAGTTCTCCGGCCGGTGCAATAGGCATATAGCCCGTGTAAGCGGCCTCGGTGATGTTGACCTTTTCTGTGAAAGCGCCAATCGTTAGGGCGTTCCAAGCCTGGGCTGGATCATCAACTGCTTCAATGTCATTGCGCGTCAGATGATCGATTGGTCCGAGATCTTCTCGGATATTACCTGCCGACAATAGTATTAAACGTTGACCTGCTTCCTCAAAGCAAAGTTGGTCCACTGCCGCGGACCATGATGATGGCTTACCCCGCACATCACTGCTGCTGCTGACGGCCATTGCGATGGCCCTACGGCGATGAGGTGCTTGAATCTCTGCTCGCGCAATTGCCTCACCAGTAATGGCACCATAGAGAGCAGGGTCATTGACATCGCCTGTGGCTGGGAGAATGCGAACGCTTTCCAGTAGAAAGGGCGGTGTAATGGATTCAAGACTGGTCAATATCGGTGCCAAGTCTCCATAAAGAGTAATGCCGGCCATACGCGTACCATGGCCTTGCCAAGTAGCGCTGTCGCCAGTGCCCCAATTGGGGTTGATTGTATGGCAGTCGCGGGCTGCTAATGCGGGTGAGATCAGAGGATGCGTGTGAGCTACCCCACTGTCCAATAAGCAGACCGCGATGGATTCGGCCGGTACCGGAGCTAATCGACCGAGCAGTTCCTCGCTCCAAGCACGTTGTTCAGCGCCACCTAGTCCCATGAAGAACGAAGGGGTATCTTTCGCCTTTCGTAGCTCCGCTACGACATCGGTATGAGCAATAAGCCGATCCAGAGCCCTAGCATCCGATAACGCAAGCAATACTTCGCGCTCTGGAAAGCGAACTGCATGCTGCCTCACAACGATATTGAGCGCTGGTGCAATGCGTTCGAACGCTTCGCGGCGATTTCCGCGCAACCAAATCTCCCACCAGATTAATTGGGTGGGATCTTGGGGAAATAGGTTCTCTTCGTCAGTAAACAGCGAGCGAGCTGTCGCAAGGCGCACCGTATCGATCCGAGTGATTAGTGCCTCGTTTTTTGGGCGGCCGCTACGCGTTTCCTCGGTGCGATAGGCCTCTATTTTGCGCAAATAGTATGTTTCAGCGCGCGTTGGAATGAAAATGGATGCAAGCAGTGGAGCGCCTGGTTCGGTGGACTCGCGTACGGAGACCACTTCCATTTGCTTTCGGCGATCTGCGAGTTGATCCACTACGCTAGATTGGCCACTTGGTACTTGTACTTCCAGATAAAAGCCTGGCGTGCCGATCGCGAGATCGGCATTACGCTCAGCGAATTGAGTTCGTGCCGCCTCGAGAGCAGCACCAACTGCCGCTTGCAGTGCAACTGCGTGTTCTGCGCGATCACGGGTTGGAAGTGGTTGTGGCTGAATAGCTTGGTTAGGGCGCCTATATGGCTCAGCCTCGCCATTTCCTGGCAAGAATAAATGGGTTCGGTCGCGCGGAAAATCGTCAGGCATTGGTCCGCGCTTACGTTAATCTAATAGAGTTGTTCTTCGGCGCTCTGCCAAAGCTTCAATGAGAACGTCTGCAGAAATGCGTTTGGTGTTACGCAACAAAATTGATTTGGCTGCCTCTTCGGCTGCGCGAACGATATCCGCTTGCGAAAGCCCTAAACCTTTGCGGGCTACATCCTCCCAATCCACTTGCCGGGTATCGAATCGATCAAGCCGCGCTCGAAGCAATCGCTCAATGAGCGCAGTATCAGGTAGCGCATATTCGACGACATCATCAAAGCGGCGAAAGAGCGCCCTATCAAGCAGCTCCGCGTGATTAGTGGCTGCGATAATTAAACCTTGGCTTTCATCCTGTTCCAAAAATTGAAGAAATGAGTTCAAAACTCGACGTATTTCTCCGACGTCCTGACGCTCTCCCCGGCGTGCGCCGATCGCATCGAATTCGTCAAAAAAATATACGCCGCGAGTAGCGTTCATCGCATCAAATATAAGTCGGAGCTTAGCTGCTGTCTCACCCATAAACTTCGTGATTAGGCCATCAAGCACTACACTAAACAAAGGTAGATGCAGCTCTCCAGCTAGTGTCGCCGCTGTCATGGTTTTGCCAGATCCTGGAGGTCCTACGAGTAGAAGTTTCCGTCGAGGTTTTAGTCCATGGTCTCGCAAATTGGTCTGTTGGCGGTGTTCGAGCAATACGCGCTCAAGCCGTCCTCTAATATCTGTACGAAGAATCATATCTCCGAGACGTGTGTCCGGATAGCGCGCACTTAACAGACCGGCTAGTTCGCCCTTGGGCTGAGCGAGAGGTATGGGGCCACCTGTTCGTGTCGTGACCGATGCCTTGGATTTAGCCGAGTCAATCAGTTCCTTTAGTTCCTGCGCCAACTTCCCGTGTCCTTGACGCGCCTCATGGGCGGCGAGCTGCGCCGCCGTAGCCAGAAAGCGGTCCTCGTCACCAGCAACATAGCTTTTGAGTAAGGTCACGATGTGACGGGCAGTTGTCATGTTCTATTCGCGCTACTGACCAGTGGACAGCTCGATAACGCCTAGCTATCACAAAATGGTATTCTATTCCCTTACGCGGACTGAGAATAAATTTTGATCAATTTTTTCACAGGGCCTTTAATTCAGCATCTTCTGATCTGACACTAAGACAGGGCGTCGAGATCCTCGTCGCTCAGATGGCCGGGAACGACCGAAACCGGGATCGGGAAACTGCCCGCGGTTTGGATGAGGTTACTGACCAACGGGCCGGGGTCCTCGTTTTCGATGCCCGCCCCCAACACCAGGGTTGCGATATCCTGATCCTCTTCGATCACGTTGAGGATTTCCTGGGTCTTATCGCCGTCGCGGATCACGCGCTCGGGCGTGATCCCCCCAACACCGTTGGCGCGAACGGCGTAGCGATCAAGCAGCGCATTGGCTGCCTCCAACGACTCTGCCCGCATGATATCGGCAACGCCGAGCCATTGCTGGTGGCGATCATGCGGATCGATCACAAGCAGCATCACCAAACCGGCGCCGGTGCGCGCGGCGCGGCGGCTCGCGTAATAAACCGCACGGTCGCATTCGGGCGACTCGTCGATAACGACCAGATATTTGGGTTTGTGTCCGGCCTCGTAACTGCGGCGCTGGCGGCTCATCGATCCTCCGCGGCCTAATACCCCGAAGCGAGATCATAACGGGCATCATGGGCATGATTATGCTGCCATGAGGCCCGCCCTCGCGACAAGTCATCTTCCACAGAAGACCAACGCGTCTGGGCTAACGCCCAGGATTAGCGCCGCACGAAACCGACAATATCTTTGACCGCCTTCAAGGTCTCGGCTGCGAGCACCTGGGCGCGGCTTGCGCCGTCGGCAAGAACCGAGTCGATATAGGGGGAGTCCTGGACGAGCTTTTGCATTTCGGCTCCGATCGGGCCGAGCTTGGCGACGGCGAGATCGACCAGCGCCGTCTTGAAGGTTGAAAACTGGCCTCCGCCAAATTGATTCAAAGTGGCGGCTTTTGTTGAGCCTTCGAGTGCGGCGTAAATGCCGACAAGGTTATCTGCTTCCGGGCGCTCTTTGAGGCCGGCCTCTTCGGACGGCAGCGGCTCGGGATCGGTTTTGGCCTTGCGGATTTTTTGCGCAATCGCCTCGGCATTGTCGGTCAAGTTAATCCGCGAATAGTCCGACGGATCGGATTTCGACATTTTTTTGGACCCGTCCCGCAGCGACATGACGCGGGTTGCGGGCCCCGAAATGAGCGGTTCCGTGAGCGGGAAGAATGCCTCGCCATAGCCGTGGGCTTGGATCGAAGCGGCGTAGTCGTTGTTGAATTTCTGCGCGATATCGCGCGTCAGCTCGAGATGTTGTTTCTGATCGTCACCCACTGGCACATGGGTTGCCCGATAGGCAAGAATGTCGGCGGCCATCAGCGCCGGATAGGCATAAAGGCCGATGGATGCGTTCTCGCGGTCCTTGCCGGCCTTTTCCTTGAACTGGGTCATCCGGTTGAGCCAGCCAATGCGCGCCACGCAATTGAAAATCCATGCGAGCTCGGCATGCTCGGCAACCTGGCTTTGATTGAACAGAATGTTGCGTTTCGGATCGATGCCGCAGGCGATAAAAGCGGCGGTGACTTCACGCGTGTTCTTGGGCAGTTCCGCCGGATCCTGCCAGACCGTGATCGCGTGGAGATCGACGACGCAGTAGAGGCAATCGTAGTGTTCCTGGAGGGCGACGAATTTGGTAATCGCGCCGAGATAATTGCCGAGATGCAGGTTGCCGGTCGGCTGCACTCCGGAAAACACGCGCTCCTTGAAAGCCATGAGGAACCTCGATTTTTCAATCGGGCCACATGCCACGAGGCCGCAGGCTCATGCAAGGGGCGTTTGCGCCTCACCGTTAACCGCTGCGACAAGCTGCCGGAAGGTCAGGACGCCAAATAATCGCAGAAGTCCGAAATAAAACACAAAACCACCGGCCATCAGACCTCCAAGCATAGCGCCGCGGACCGCGAGCGGACGCGCTTGCGCAAGAAAAGGAGCCGCAAGCGGCAGAGCCGCAATCAGCCCCGCAGCCATCGCAACGGATGCAAGCACGATCAAGGGCAATCGCCGCCGCGCCGCCCGGTCAAGCTCAAAGCCGATCCGGCGCCGCAGGAAAAATGCCAGGGCGATTGCGCCCGCCCATCCGGACAGCGCAATGGCTGATGCAATTCCGAGAGGGCCCAGAACCCGAAATAGGGCAAGGCTCGCAAGACCGGCAACGGCGAGCCCGATCAGAGCCGCGCGCATCGGGGTCGATGTGTCTTCGCGCGCGAAAAATGCGGGCGAACACGCCTTCACCAGCACATGCCCAGGCAGGCCGAGCGCCAGGACGGCAACCGCGCTCGCGGTTGCAATCGTGTCGGTCGATGTAAACGCGCCATGCTCGAACAGGATCGTTACGATCGGTCGGGCGAGCACCGCAAGCCCGAGTGCCGCGGGAAAGGAAAGGCCAACAGCAAGCTCAAGCCCCCGCGATTGCGCGGCAACCGAGGCGGCGCGATCAGCGGCACGGTTTGCATGACTGAAAGCGGGCACCAGCACCGTGCCGATGGCAATGCCGACGACACCAAGCGGCAATTCAATCAGACGGTTGGCGTAGTAAAGCCAGGACACCGCGCTTGGGGTCATCGAGGCCACCATCATTCCAACCATCAGCGTCAGTTGAGGAACGCCGTTGGCGACAAGTCCTGGAATGCAAAGGTTGAGAAACCGCCTGATCGGTGGCGCGAATGAGGGGCGCAGCGTGCTGACGCCGCTCCCTCGCATCAGAATTGCCGCTCCAACCAATGCAAATTGAGCAAACCCGGCGACGCCGACAGCGGCTGCAAGCAGGTGGCCGGATTGTTCGCTCGGCGGATGAAAGGCTAGAATCGCGAGCAGCGCAGAGATCAGGACGGTGTTAAAAACCACCGCAACCAAAGACGCTGCAGCAAATCGATGGTTGGCATTGAGGACGCCGCTTAAAACCGCAATTGGCCCAGCAATGACAAGATAGGGCAGCATCAAGCGCGCGAAACCAGCCGCAAGGGATGCGCGTGGGTCTTCCGCGCCGAACCCCGGCGCAAGCATCACCACGACGATTGGCATGACAAGGGCAAGCAGCCCCGCCACCGCGCACAGGATCAGAAGTAAAGACGCCGTAACCTGCCCGGCAAAGCTGGCAGCGGCTTTTTCGCCGCCTTCTTCTCGCCGGCGCAAATAAAGCGGCACAAACGCGGCATTCAGCGCCCCTTCGGCGAGCAGCCTCCTGGCAAAATTGGGAATTTGGAATGCGACCAGCAAGGCATCCGCGTAAGGGCCCGCGCCAAAGATCGCAGCCGTCATCACATCGCGCAGAAAGCCGAGCAGCCGGGATGCAAGGGTTGCGGCACCCACGGTTGCGATCGGACGGGCAAGCTTCATGGCACCTAGAAGAGCCTCAAGGTCCGGCCTGTCAATGTGCGGAGGTTGCGGCAGATCAATTGATCATGATAGTGCCGGCCTTCCAAGCGGTTAGGCTTGATAACCGCATCGTCCATCGGCCGGCACGGCAATGCCGGCCTTCTTCAAGGGACCCTCGATGAACGCTCACCGGTATGACGTCCTCGGCATCGGCAACGCCATCGTCGATGTTATCGCCCAGGCGCAAGACGATTTCCTCGTCAAACACGGCATGCAGAAGGGCGGCATGATGCTGATCGATGAGCCGCGGGCCGAAGCAATCTACGAGGCCATGGGTCCCGCGACCGAAATGTCCGGCGGATCGGCCGCCAATACAATTGTCGGTCTTGCAAGTTTTGGGGCACGCGCAGCGTTTATCGGCAAAGTCAAAAGCGATTCTCTGGGACGCGCTTTTACCCACGATATCCGCGCTGTCGGGGTTGGCTTCGATGCGCCGCCCGCAACGGACGGCCCTTCGACCGCGCGCTGCTACATTCTGGTTACGCCCGACGGCGAGCGAACCATGAACACCTATCTCGGTGCGGCGCAGAACCTTTACCCGCAAGATGTCAACGCCGAGCTTGTTGCTGCAAGCGCGGTCACCTATCTCGAAGGCTATTTGTGGGACCCAAGCCACGCCAAGGACGCTTTTCTCAAGGCGGCCGCCATCGCCCATGACGCCAAACGTCTTGTTGCGCTGACGCTATCGGATGCGTTTTGCGTCGATCGCTGGCGCGATGAATTCCTGCATCTTGCGCGCTCTCGTACCGTCGATTTGATTTTTGCCAACGAGGCGGAACTCAAGAGCCTTTATCAAACCGCCGATTTCGATACCGCCGTGGCGGCGTTGCGCAAGGATACGAGCCTTGCCGTTGTGACGCGAAGCGAACAAGGCTGTCTTGTTGTCACGCCGGATCAGACACAGGCCGTCCCGGCTTTTCCGATTGAACAATTGATCGATACGACCGGGGCCGGCGATCTGTTCGCTGCGGGATTCCTGTTTGGCTTGTCGCGCAATCTCGATCACGTGACATCGGCGCGACTTGGCGGGCTTGCCGCGGCTGAAGTCATTCAGCATGTCGGAGCCCGGCCGCAGCGCTCGCTCCAAGATCTTGCACGCGAGCACGGCCTCCCGGTTTGAGAAGGTCTCATCCAAATAGTTGGTGGCTTCCTAGTTCGGAATCGGAACACTGGATGCCGCCTCATCCATCTTTCTGCCTTTTTTTCTAATGCTTCCGCCCGTTCAGTAACCAATTGGTAAGCGAAACAGCATTACCAAGAAGTGAAATCCAACATCGGGGGTGTGGCATGAGTAAGCGGAACGACATTCAAAAGGGGGCAGCTGAGTCCAATCAGGATGTGTCCCCAGTCGCAGCCCCTGCGGCGGCGAATGCTGAAACCTCGACGCGGTCCCTTGTCGCGAAACTGGGCGCACACAAGCGCTTCATTACGATCGCTGCCACCGTTGCGATCGTGGGTGGGGTCGGTGCCTTCGCCGAAGACTTCGATCTGGCCTCGGTTCAGCGATCGGCCGCCTCAGTTCAGCAAACGGTGATGCAATATATCCCGTCGCTGCCGTCACTACCGAGCTGGAACTCCAAGCCGGCATTGGTCGTGGAAGTCGAGCCCACCGATGAAGTCACCAAATTGAAAGACACCGTGGCGCAGTTGCGGGGCAACGTCAAAACGCTCAACGAAAATCTCTCCTCAATGCGGCTGTCGCTTAATTCGTCGAACATGGCGACAAGCACGCAATTCGCCAAAATCAATGAGACGCTTGAGCGGGTGGAGCGCACCCAAACGGCGCGGCTTCAAGCCGCTCGCCACGCAGCAGTTGCAGCAGCACCCGCTCCGCAAACGGCGCCCGCTCCGCAAGCTGTCGCATTCCAAACCGATATCACCGGTTCTATTTACGGGCAGCAGCCACAAACCCCGGCGCAGCCGGGCCTGACAAGCGCCGATCTGAAAAAGCGGCCGGTTGCCATGGGATGGGTCCTGCGGAACGTTTATAACGGCGTTGCTCAAGTTGAGGGTAAGCCGGGCATGCTGACGGTGCGGGTTGGTGAAGTGCTGCCGCGTCTCGGACGCGTGCAACAAATCGTCCAGCTTGACGGCCATTGGGTCGTTGCGACCCAGCGCGCCATCATCACCATGCCCTGAGTGCGCTGAGGAGCACCCATCGGCGCTCTTCGGATAATAGCTATCTTTGTTCTCTCGCAGCTTCGTATTGTGCGCTATTGTTCCTCATTGAGAGCGCAATGCGGAGCTGCGAATGGTCTTTTCCAGAACGTTGGGATTGATCTCGGCTGTCGTCGCGACGGTGCTATTGCCGTTTGATGCGCGCGCACAGCAGTCTGCCTCACCTCCTTCATCATCGCTCGAACTGCCGAACCATTGCCCCGGGCTTGTCGCATCGGACACCCCGCGCATCATCAATGCCGCATTTACTCCTCAAGCCCTTGCCGACGGCGAGGCGCGGCTGACGTATGTCGGCCACGCTACTTTTCTGATCGAAAGTCCGAAGTCGGTCCGCATCGCGACCGACTACAATGATTATGTCCGGCCGTCGGTGCTTCCCGACATTGCGACGATGAACCACGCCCACTCCAGCCACTACACGGATCGGCCGGATCCCAATATCAAATTTGTACTGCGGGGCTGGACGAGCGATCGCACACCGGCGGAGCATGATCTCACCTACAAAGACGTTCGGGTGCGTAACGTCCCCACCAATATTCGGGACTGGGCGGGCGGCACCGAGCGGCATGGTAATTCTATTTTCATCTTCGAACTGGCGCAGTTGTGCATTGCTCATTTGGGCCACTTGCACCATACGCTTACGCCCCAGCAACTCAACGATATCGGCAAGGTCGATGTCGTGCTGGTGCCGGTAGATGGCAGCTACACGCTCGATCTAGAAGGCATGATGGAAGTGCTTCAGGCATTGAAGGCGCCGCTCATGATCCCGATGCATTTTTTCGGGACCTATACTCTCAACCGGTTCCTGGAGCGGGCCCGTCAGCATTGGGATGTTGAGTTGAGTGATACGCATTCAATCGTGCTATCCAAAGCGACCTTGCCGAACACACCGAAGGTTTTGGTGCTGCCTGGGCGTTGATTGTTCATCCCAAATGAAATTCCAAACTAAAAACCTGGGGCTTTCGGCTTGGCTTCCTAAATTGCTGCCTTGAAAGCCGCTTTCGCGCCTGTCTCTGAAACCCTTGCGGCTCCCGGACATTATCCGGTCGTAGAGAGCGGGAGTTTTAATATGGCGAAGCAATCAAGAGCGCAGAAAAAAACCATTGGCCGTGTCATGCACGAATGGAAGCATGGCGAGCTTGAGCGACGCGGAGGCCGCAAGGTTAAAAACCCGAAGCAGGCCATTGCGATTGCGCTGCATGAGGCTGGTGCCTCGCGCGAGGAGAGCCCGAAGAAGAATCGCGAAAATCTGAAAAAGACAAAGGCCAAAGAACGCAAAGGTGAAACCGGGCAGGCCAGGGCCGAGGGGCGCAGGAGGACTAAATCTTCGGCACGATCGCGAACCAGCAAGTCGTCGTCAAAACGAAGGCATTCGCGCACTAAACGTTGAGCCGGCTTGATCCGCTCACATGGGGGTTGCCGCGCTCATAAAACCGCATGATGCGGTCGACCTCTTTCGAAATGCCGATTCGGATACTGCTTCCAATCGGCCCAGGCTCATGAATTGCGGTTCCGAGCCAGAGCGTTCCGTTTGTGCAGAGGTCGATTCCGTCGAACCGCAGGTCGATCCCCATTGCCTGCGCAAGCCGGCCAGGGCCGCGCGCCAGGTCAAGGCGGCGGGTTGTCCCCCGCTTCTGCTCCATGATTTCGATGCCGCTGACCGGCTCGAGGGCACGCAACAAAACACCCGCCCCGATGCCAGCCTGCTCGCTTGCAACATTGCAGAGATAATGCAGGCCGTATCCCAGATAAACGTAGCAGTATCCGCGATCGAGAAAGAGCGAGCGGTTGCGCCGGGTTTCACCAACGAAGGCATGGCCGCTGGCGTCACCCACCGGATAGGCCTCAGTTTCAACTATGCGCCCGCTGAGCCGGCCGCCATCCGGTTGATCATGCACCAATGTCTTGCCGATCAGAAAGCGCGCCAGGGCAACCGTTTCCGTCGGCAATTCCGCCTGCTCAAGCCTGCGGATTGCAGGGGTGCGTTCGGTTGGCGGCGCGCGGTGCATGCCTCGGACTTATTCCTCATACCCAATGGGCGAATACGCTGGCGGCATGATACGTGCCTGCCACCGAATGCGGTTCGTCGATGGGCATGAAACGCAGCAGCGAGCGCCGCGGTCAAGCGGAGGCGTAGGACAACAGAAACATGCTGTCGTCCTCTGGAATAGCACCAGTTTATGAATTACGCGGCTTGGATCGAGTGCAAGAACTTGGAAAGTTCCGATCGCAGCCGTTCCGATTGCTGCGACAGCTCGGTCGCCGACGTCAAAACCTTCGTTGCGGCCGCGTTCGATGCGTTGGCGGCGTTGCTGACTTTGGAAATATTCGCCGAGACTTCCGACGTACCGCGAGAGGCCTGCTGTACGTTGCGTGCAATCTCCTGGGTGGCGCCGCCTTGTTGATTGATCGCGTCCGCAATTGCACTCGCGATGTTGTTAAGATCCTTGACCGTATGCGTAATCGTCTCGATTGCCGAGGCGGAGTCGTTGGTTGAGCTTTGGATGTCGCCAACCTGCCCCGCAATTTCCGAGGTGGCTTTTGCCGTTTGGTCGGCAAGCTGCTTTACCTCGGCGGCAACGACGGCAAATCCCTTGCCGGCTTCACCGGCGCGCGCCGCCTCAATGGTCGCATTGAGTGCGAGCAGGTTGGTCTGGCTGGCAATCTGATTGATCAATTCGACGACTTCGCCGATTTTTTGTGCCGCCTGAGACTGCCGCTTGATTTTCTCCGCAGTTTGATCGGCATCATCCGCCGCTTGTTTGGCGATCCGTGCCGTATCTGCAATCTTATTGCCGATCCCGGCAATTGAGTGGGTCAGCTCTTCCGCCGCTGCAGCAACGGTCTGGACGTTGGAAGAAGCTTGTTCGGAAGCGGCGGCAACGGCGATCGACTGCTGCGTTGTTTCTCCAGCAACCGAACTCATGGTTTGGGCGGTCACCTGAAGTTCGGTTGACGCCGAGGAAATCGAGCGGATGATCGTTCCGACCACCTTTTCGAAATCGTCCGCCATGCCCTGCATCAAAGCTTTCTTTTCCTGCTCGGCCCGTTCCTCGGCTTCCCTCTGGGTTGCTTCGAATTCGCGGACCTGAATCGCGTGTTCCTTGAACACCTGGACGGCTTTCGCGATATCGCCGATTTCGTCGCGGCGGTCGGTCAAAGGAATATCGGCATTGTGATCGCCTTCCGCGAGTTGATTGATCCTCTGCGTGAGGACCGACATTGGCCGACTGATGGTGCGGGCGACGAGGTAAGCCAGCAGACAGGCGATGGCGAGAATGGCCAGACACAAATTGCCGTAGATCTTCGCGTTGCTTAAGTAGATTGCATCGACATCATCGATATAAATGCCGGTCGCAATCGCCCATTCCCAAGGGTCGAAGCCGATCGCATAGGACAGCTTCGTGATCGGCTCTGTGGTGTTGCCCCCCGTGCTGCCCCCCCGCGGGATCAGATAGCTTAAGTAGCCGCCACCTCGCCGTGACGCTTCGATAATGCGGCGAATAGTTGGAAATCCCGTCGGGTCGGTCGTTTCGATCCGGTTGGTGCCTTCCAGTTTGGGATTGGGCACCACGATTGCCACGCCGTCATAGCGATGGACGAAGAAGTACTCATCCTGGCCGAAGCGCACCCGCCGGAGCTCTTCACGTGCCTCATGTTGGGCTTGTTCGCGGGTCAATTGCCCGGATTTTTCTTTCTGGTACCAGCCGTCGACGAGGTGCTTGGCGATTTCAACGTGCTGTTTGACCCCTTCCTTGCGATCCTCGATTAGGTTTTCCCGCAACGTCGCGAGCCCGAACCACATCATTGTCCCCAGGCTCAACAGTAGCACCGGGATAAACAGCATCAACCGTTGAGAAATCGACAGTCGTTTCAGCATGTTGTGAGCCCGCCAGAAAGGTTGCGCCGATATCGGGTGGCCAAACCATGCAATGGTTTCACTCTTAATCTACAGCTCGTATCTTTCCATGCTGTTAAGGCTGTGTCGAAAGGCCGACATAAGCAGCCATGCGCCGTCATTTTTTACGACGACAATCCCCTTCGCGCAGTCGCAGTTCGGGCGGGTATTCAGCTAAGGGCGGATGACGCCCGCCAAGGGGGGACACACTAACCCTGCCGCCTTCGGAGAAGGCGTCAACGTCATGTCAATCAAGCAGCTCGGATCGAGTGGAGGAACTTGGATACTTCCGAACGTAGTAGTTCCGATTGCTGCGATAGCTCGGTCGCCGACGTCAAAACTTCGGTCGCGGCCGCATTCGATGCGTTGGCTGTGTCACTGACTTTGGAGATATTCGCCGAGACTTCCAATGTGCCGCGGGAGGCTTGCTGCACACTTTGTGCGATCTGCTGCGTGGCGCCGCCTTGCTGATTGATTGCGTCCGCAATCGCACCCGCAATGCTGTTGAGCTCCTTGACCGTATGCGTAATCGTTTCGATTGCCGCAGCCGAATCGTTGGTCGAGCTCTGGATGTCTCCGACCTGCCCTGCGATTTCCGACGTGGCCTTTCCAGTTTGTTCCGCGAGTAACTTCACTTCAGCGGCAACGACCGCAAACCCCTTCCCGGCTTCGCCGGCGCGCGCGGCCTCGATAGTCGCATTGAGTGCGAGCAGGTTGGTCTGGCTGGCAATCTGATTGATCAATTCGACGACTTCGCCGATTTTTTGTGCGGCTTGGGACTGGCGCTTGATCTTTTCCGCGGTCTGATCGGCGTCATCCGCCGCTTGCTGGGCGATCCGCGCCGTAGCCGCCACCTTGTTGCTGATTTCAGCAATTGAATGAGCCAATTCCTCTGTAGCTTCTGCGACGGTCTTCACATTTGTAGATGCCTGCTCGGAGGCTGCAGCCACGGCGGTCGATTGCTTGTTGGTTTCTCCGGCAACCGAATTCATGGTTTGGGCGGTCACTTGAAGCTCGGTTGAGGCCGAGGAAATCGACCGGATGATCGTTCCGACCACCTTTTCGAAGTCGTCCGCCATGCCTTGCATCAACGCTTTCTTCTCTTGTTCGGCGCGTTCCTCGGCTTCCTGCTGGTTCGTTTCGAACTCGCGAACCTGGATCGCGTGATCTTTGAACACCTGGACGGCCTTCGCGATATCGCCGATTTCATCGGGCCGGTCGGTCAGAGGAATATCGATGTCGAGATTGCCATCGGCGAGTTGATTGATCCGTTGAGTGATGACCGACATCGGCCGGCTGATGGTGCGGGCGATGAGATAGGCCATCAAACAGGAGATAGCGAGGATGATG
>DATAIA010000416.1:0-2593 GCA_036262895.1 Xanthobacteraceae bacterium | reverse complement strand
GCGGAAGCTGGCATGGCTGAGGTCGCAGGGCCTCGCGAAATAGCGCATCGGCAGCCGCAGCGTCGCTGGCGCTGAAGCCCGGTCGAGTTGAACGCACGGTGACCGCATGACTGACGATCCGGTAAATCTCGACAGCCACAGGGGCATGGCCGCGCAGAAAGCGACGGAAGCCAGACGATTGCTTGCCGAAGTGACGGAAAACGAGCGCCAGCTCCGCGAGCGCCTAGATGCCCTGGAAAAGCAGCTTTCGGCCGCGCCGAGCACGAATTGGTATGATGCCGCGGCGAAGGCGACCTACTTGCTGGAATTATTTGCCACGACACCTCAGGCTCAAGATCCTCGGCGGAAGCAATTGATCGAATCGGTACTGGATGACTTCGCCCGACTTGCTAAACCGCTCGATTAGAGACACGCGGCCGGCGGCCGGTCGTGGTTCTCCCGCAATCGGGCCTCAGATGGAGATCTTCGAATGCTGAGCCACGAAGACTTTTCCGTTGTTGTAAAGAACCGTGCCGATCCCCCTAAGCAATGGAGGTGGGAGATTTACCGGGCCGGACGAAGAAGCCCGATCGCCCGATCGGATGACTTTTTCACAACTGTCACGGAAGCCTCCCAGGCAGGCGATAAGGCGCTTGGCGTTATGTTAAGCGAGTGTCCCCTGAGTGACGAAATGTTCTGACTGTTCTCGCTCAATATGGCTACCTACGAATGATTGGACGGTGGTTTCTTTGTCAGGGTGCAGGCTTGAGGTCGTAGGGGTACTCTTTATTCCCCGTGGAGGGAAAGACCAATGAACGACAGTGCAGCGAAGAACGATTTAGAACGCCGGATTCGCGAGCGGGCTTACAGTATTTGGGTCAACGAGGGAAAACCGACGGGAAAATCAGAGGACCACTTGCAGCAAGCCAAACTGGAGATTGAAGAGGAGGGAGCGATCAAAGAGGGACGGGAGACTTGAACGTCGAATTGAACGTGGAGGTGTTGTGACCAAAGCTTTCGACGACCGAGAAACCGCCGCTGTCGGCCTCTGCCTCCGGTTGATCGAGGCCATGCGGTCACGTCACCGTGCTGGCATCCTCGATGCCGCGGCCCAAGCGGAGTCGTGGCTACAGCGGAACTATGGTGACCTGCAGCGATCCGCGGCGCCGGCGGCACTTGTCCGGAGGCGATGAGTTGTGGGCGTACAATGCAGATTTGTTACGGCGCCGAAGTGGACTCGGCCGAATGACCGCTCATGCCCTGGGCCGACGTAATCGCGCGAGGCCCTTGGATCCGCTCCTGACCCCCCGAGCGGACATACCATCATGGGGCGGGTTGGCGGAGCGGCGTACCGGCGCTTACTGCGGCTGACCGCTCAGTACCGCAACTCCGGTTCTGGCTCGTATCTCCGACGTGCATTTGTGACGAGGTCTGATTTGCTGATTATAGTACGCAACGACGTGATCTGAATCTATCAGACCGTCAACGGCCTTTGCGCTGACGTTGCAGGACTCGTAATATTCGTCGCCGATCTGGGTGAGCAGATAACGATGGGCCTCATCGTAGCAGACGCGATGGAGAAGCTTGCTTTCTGAAATTGCCGAACAATCGAATGTTGAGAGTTCGACATTGCCAAATCCCCTCACTGCCACGACTTCAGCGTGGGCGACAATCGGAATAAAAAGCGCGATAAGCAATAACACGCGCATTCAGAAACCTCTCTGATTTGCCTCTGCATGAGCGGCCGGGACCATGTGACCGTCGGTAGGGCCAGCGTGACTGCAAGACCGTTACCGTCCGCGAGCAGCATGGCATCACCAAGAAGATACATCGCTGCCGTCAGCTCCGGGGCATCGAGATGGCGAGAAGCTCCGTTTGTAAGGGGCTTCGCCTCGGCGCCGTCCATTCCGACGCGCTCGACGTGAACGAGGGCATGCGCCGATGATGCTGTTTCTAGTAGGTCCCCAACCGACAAATAGTGCTTCACGGGCAGAAGCTTGAATTTGCGACCATGTCGGCTACTCGGGCGGGAATTGACTCATTTGGAGGTCGCATCGCGGGTCGTCCGGAACAGCGCGCTCAGCCTCGTCTGAAATCAAAGCCGAAGTGGGCACGTTGCGCCCGCTCCCTTGACGCAACTTCGGGTAAGCCGGTGAAACACGCGGTCCGCTCGGGGAAAGGGGGCCTCGAAAGCGGGCGCGCTCGGGCAATGATGTTCTGTGAGCATCTGGCCACGATGTCGGGTTCGGTATTTATACCTCAGCAGATGTTTCCTCGCCTGCGCGCATTGCTTCAGCATCGATCATCTGGGTGCCCCCCCGAATGTAGTCGGAGAGGCCCAGGGAATGCGGCTTCTGCGCGCGCTTCCAACTCGGCCGTATGGTGCCGAAGGTAGAAATAGCCTAAGCCCAGTACAGCCGCTGCGACCAAGCCGAGGACGATCGGGAAGGGCGCGGCGAATTCAGAGATCTTGTCGCCTAAATACCAGCCGCCGATACCAAGGACTGAGGCCCACACTACGCCGCCTGTCGCATTGAAGACGAGGAAACGCCGCCACGGCATGTAGTTGACGCCAGCCAGAAACGCGGCAAGAGCTCTAAGTATCGCGACAAAT
>DATAIA010000415.1:0-30287 GCA_036262895.1 Xanthobacteraceae bacterium | reverse complement strand
AACTTGCATGTTTGATTTAACGCTCTCGTTCGATAACGGCCCCGAACCCGGCGTGACGCCGCACGTGCTCGACGCGCTGGCGCGGCGCGGCATAAAGGCCACGTTCTTTGTCATTGGCGAGAAAATTGCGGATCCAGAACGGCGACGGCTTATGGAACGCGCTCACGCCGAAGGTCACTGGATCGGTAATCACACCTATACGCATTCTTTGCCGCTCGGCCGTCATCCCGATCCGGACATTGCCGAAAAAGAGATCGCGCCAACTCAAGATTTGATCGGTGGGCTTGCCCATGCCAGGCGTTGGTTTCGGCCATTTGGCGGAGGCGGCAATCTCGACGATGGCCTGTTGCAGCCCTCCGTGGTCGATCATCTCGTTCGCGGCGGTTATAGCTGCGTCTTGTGGAATTCGATCCCGCGCGACTGGGACGATCCGACGGGGTGGGTCGATCGTGCCCTGGCGCAATGCCGCTCGCAGCCGTGGAGCCTGATGGTGTTGCACGATCTGCCAACCGGTGCGATGGACAACCTCGATCGTTTTCTCGATGCGGCTGTTGATGCTGGTGCACGGTTCGGGCAGGAGTTTCCTCCGGCTTGCGTGCCAATACGCTCCGGTGAAATCGTGCTGCCAATCGATAATTATGTCTCCAATCGAAACGAGCACAAAGCATCATGAAGATGGCTTTCGCTGATCTGGTTGGGATTTTTGTGAGGAATAGGTGATGGCACCACGTGATAAAGCGCAGCCGATCTTGATTTCCGGTGGCGGCATCGGCGGTCTGGTCACCGCTTACGCGCTCGCGCTCAAAGGGTTTTCCGTTCGGGTGCTTGAGCAATCAAGCGAGTTTCGCGAAGTCGGCGCCGGCATTCAGCTCGGTCCGAATATTTTCCGTGCCCTTGGGCGGATCGGTCTCAAAGATGCCGTGCTTGCGGATGCATGGCGGCCGGGTGCGCAGGAAATGCGTTGCGCGTTGAGTGGTGAACAAATAACCCGAATTCCGCTCGGGGACGAGTATTTAGCGCGATTTCAAGAGCCCTATGCGGTCACTCACCGCGCGGATTTGCATACAGTCTTTCTCAATGCATGCCGAAGCCACGATCTGATTACGTTGGAAACAGAGCGCCGGGTCGATGATTTCAAGGACGATGGCGAGGGCGTCACGGTTCGCCTGCAAACCGGAGAAGAAGTTCGAGGCTCGGCGCTGATCGGATGCGACGGATTGTGGTCGCGCATTCGTGAGCGGGTGGTCGGCGATGGTGCGCCGCGCGTGTCGGGGCACATCGCGTATCGCGCGGTTCTTAAACGTGAGGACGTGCCCGACGATCTCTGGCAACCCGACGTGATCCTGTGGGCGGGGCCGCGTACGCATTTCGTGCATTATCCGCTGCGCCGCGGCGAGCTGTTTAACCTGGTCGCCGTATTCCACTCCGATCGCTACGTCGAAGGCTGGAACTCGGAAGGCGATCCCAGCGAACTGATGACCCGTTTCCGGGGGCAGCGTCCGGAGGTGATGCGGCTGCTTGAGCGGATCGAGACCTGGCGCATGTGGGTGTTATGCGACCGCGAACCGATCAAGGACTGGTCGTCCGGACGGGTCACACTGCTCGGCGATGCGGCGCACCCGATGCTGCAGTACCTCGCGCAAGGCGCATGCATGGCGACCGAAGATGCCGTCGTGCTTGCGGAGAAGCTTTCGGCGCAGCCTGAAGATATTCCCGCCGCGTTCGGGGCCTACCAGAACGAGCGATATCTGCGCACCGGCCGCGTTCAACTCATGGCGCGAGTTTATGGGGAGGTTTATCACGCGCGCGGGGTCACTGCCGAGCTGCGCAATCAGATGCTGGCCGGCCGCACGCCACAACAATCCTACGACGGCATTGCATGGCTCTACGGAGCTTCCTGATGAAACCTCGGCGCGGTTGACGAGTTGTTTTCTTTGGTGGAAATTTAGAGGCAGCGCAGCCGTTAAGCATACGCCTTAATGAAGTTGTGTGTCGAGACAGTACCAAATTGATGTCAACGCTCTGCGCCGTTATGCTTCAAAGTTCGGCATAGCTGTATAAAGTTTCGTGCGGTCACAGCCGCGAATAACAAAAAACAAAATTTAAGTTATTGGGGAGAGAACATGACCACGACATCGCAGACGGGAGACGTGCGCCCGATCGCATCCGATGCCACCCGTTGGGGGCAACTCATTTTCGGCATCATCTGCATGGTGATGATCGCCAACTTGCAGTACGGCTGGACGTTATTCGTCAATCCCATCGATCAGAAATACCACTGGGGCCGAGCTGCAATTCAGGTCGCCTTTACAATCTTCGTTCTTACCGAAACGTGGCTGGTGCCGATTGAGGGATACTTGATCGACAAGTTCGGGCCACGCATCATGGTCGGTCTCAGCGGTGTGTTGGTTGCGATTGCGTGGGCGATTAATTCCATCGCTGATTCTCTGTTTCTGCTTTATGTGGGCGCGGCGGTCGGCGGCATCGGCGCCGGCGTGATTTACGGGGCTTCCGTCGGCAATGCGCTGAAATGGTTTCCGGATAAGCGCGGACTGGCAGCCGGTCTCACCGCTGCAGGCTTTGGCGCGGGCTCGGCTTTGACCGTTGTCCCGATCGCCAACATGATCCAGACCAGCGGCTATCAGGCCGCTTTCCTGTGGTTCGGTCTTGGCCAGGGCATCATTGTAGTGGTGGTGTCACTGCTGCTGCGTGCGCCGCAACAGGGCGAAGTTCCGGTCCCTGCTCAGTCCGCTGTCGCGCAATCCAAGCGTGATTCTGAGCCGGTGGAAGTGCTGAAATCACCGGTTTTCTGGCTCATGTATGCGATGTTCGTCATGGTCGGAACCGGCGGCCTGATGGCCACCGCGCAGCTCGCGCCAATTGCCAACGATTTCAAGGTTGCCAATGTGCCGGTCTCGTTGCTTGGCCTGACACTTCCGGCTCTGACCTTCGCCCTTTCGATCGATCGGGTGCTCAACGGGCTGACGCGGCCGTTCTTCGGCTGGGTGTCCGATAATATCGGGCGCGAGAACACCATGTTCATCGCCTTCCTGTTAGAAGGTATCGGTATCTATATTCTCTTCCTCGTTGCCGATCAGCCGGTATGGTTCGTTATTGTCTCTGGAATGGTGTTCTTTGCCTGGGGCGAAATTTACTCGCTGTTTCCGGCAATGTGCACGGACTTGTTTGGCCGTAAATTCGCCACCACGAATTACGGGATGCTTTATACCGCGAAGGGGACAGCCGCTCTGCTGGTTCCGCTTGCCAATGTGCTCACGACAAAGACGGGAAGCTGGTCGGCGGTCTTCATCGTGGCTGCCGTGCTCAATATTATTGCGGCACTGCTTGCGCTCTTTGTCCTGAAACCGATGCGCATCCGTATCCTAAGCGGCAGCCGAAACGCTTAAGGCAAAAGATGGGAGCGAGGCTGCATGTCGCGGCTTCGCTCCCATGCAGGCTTGGCGAGCTTCGCGCGAGGATTTGATTAACTTTCCGCACAGTTCGATCAGCAAATCCGTTTGCGGATTTCGAGCCCGTGGTCTGATATTGCCGCGGCTGGTATTTTGTATTACAGCCTTTAACTGCGGCCGCTCGTGCCGTTTAAAACCTCAGAGTGCCGATGGTCGTAGCGCTATCTCGAAATGAAAATAATCTCATTCTACCGCGTGTAGCGCGGCTGGAAGATACCTCGACATTTGCTGATCGTGCTTATGTTGCACTGCGGGACGTCATCGTTTCCCTCAATATCTACGATCAGCCCGGCGAAGTGCGGCTCGACGAGCGTCAGCTTGCGCAGGATTTAGGGATCAGTCGCACCCCGGTACGGGAAGCCATGGCTCAGCTTGAGCGCGAAGGGTTCGTGCGTTCGGTGCCGCGGCGGGGCGTGTTCGTCGTTCGCAAGACCAAGCGCGAAGTGATCGAGATGATCACCGCTTGGGCGGCGCTGGAAAGTATGGCGGCGCGGCTGATTACGACGGGCGCGTCAGACGATCAAATCGCCATGCTTCGCTCGATGTTCGCCACATTCGAGAACGGTCAGATCCACGCAAAGCTCGATGAGTATTCCGAGGTCAATATTCAGTTTCACCAGACCATTATTGGGATGAGCGGCAATCAGACGCTGATCAATCTGGCGGAAAATCTGTTCACCCATATGCGGATGATCCGCCGCAAGACGATTGGTGAGGTCGATCGCGTCGATCGCTCGATCCGCGATCATCTCAATATCATTCAGGCCCTTGAAGCGCGTGACACCGAACGCGCCGAGGACCTTGTCCGGCAGCATGCACTCGGGCTTGCCGAGCATGTGGAGCGCCACGCCGACTATCTCGATTAACAAACAACACGATCCCAAGGACGGACGATCTCATGGCACAAGCAGCAACCCAGCAAACGGTTGAAACCGAGCGCGAATTGACCGACGGCTTTAATCTCATCATCGATGCGCTCAAGCTCAACGGCGTCGAGACCATTTACGGCGTGCCCGGCATCCCGATCACAGATTTTGGCCGTATGGCCCAGGCCGCAGGCATCCGCGTCGTTTCGTTCCGCCACGAACAGAATGCCGGCAATGCCGCGGCGATTGCGGGTTTTCTGACGAAGAAGCCCGGCATCTGCCTTACGGTGTCCGCGCCCGGCTTTCTGAATGGTCTGACCGCGCTTGCCAATGCCACGACCAACTGCTTCCCGATGATTCTGATCAGCGGCTCGTCCGAGCGCGAAATCGTCGATTTGCAGCAGGGCGATTACGAGGAAATGGACCAGCTCGCGATTGCAAAGCCCCTTTGTAAGGCCGCGTTCCGGGTGTTGCATGCGGCCGATATCGGTATCGGCGTTGCACGCGCGATCCGCGCCGCTGTGTCGGGCCGTCCGGGCGGGGTCTACCTCGATCTGCCGGCCAAGCTTTTCTCGCAAGTCATGGATGCCGAGGCTGGCCAGAAGTCGCTGGTGAAAGTGATCGATGCCGCGCCTGCTCAGATCCCGGCTCCAGCAGCAGTGAAGCGCGCACTTGATGTGCTCAAGAGTGCGAAGCGACCATTGATCATTCTCGGCAAGGGCGCTGCCTACGCGCAGGCCGATGATGCAATCCGCACTCTTGTTGAAAAGACCGGCATTCCGTTCCTGCCCATGAGCATGGCCAAGGGCCTTTTGCCGGACACGCATCCGCAATGCGCGGGCGCGGCACGTTCAACCGTGCTGAAAGAGTCCGATGTGGTGCTGATGATCGGCGCGCGGCTCAACTGGCTGCTGTCGCACGGCAAAGGCAAGACCTGGGGTGAGCCGCATTCGAAGAAGTTTATCCAGATCGATATCGAGCCGAAGGAGATGGACAGCAACGTCGAAATCGTCGCTCCCGTGGTCGGCGATATCGGCTCGTGCGTGTCGGCACTTCTTGAAGGCATCGATAGCAAATGGCCGGCCGCGCCTGCTGACTGGACCGGGGCCGTCAAGGCGAAGAAAGACGAGAACATCGCCAAGATGGCGCCGAAGTTGATGAAGAACTCAGCGCCGATGGACTTTCATGGTGCGCTGGGTGCGCTGCGCACCATCGTCAAGGAACGGCCGGATGCCATTCTCGTCAACGAAGGCGCAAATACGCTCGATCTCGCCCGCGGCGTCATCGACATGTATCAACCGCGCAAGCGTTTGGATGTCGGCACCTGGGGCGTCATGGGCATCGGCATGGGCTTTGCGGTCGCTGCCGCAATCGAAACCGGCAAGCCCGTCCTCGCGGTTGAAGGCGACAGCGCCTTTGGTTTCTCCGGCATGGAGGTCGAAACGATCTGCCGATACAAGCTGCCGGTCTGTGTTGTTGTTTTCAACAATGACGGCATTTATCGTGGTACCGATGTTAACCCGACCGGCAATGCGGATCCTGCGACCACGGTCTTCGTCAAAGGCTCGCGCTACGACAAGATGATGGAAGCGTTCGGTGGTGTGGGCGTCAATGTGACGACACCTGACGAACTCAAGCGGGCCGTCGACAAAGCGATGGATTCGCGTCAGCCGACTCTTATCAACGCGGTGATTGACCCCGCGGCCGGCAGCGAAAGCGGTCGCATCGGCAATCTCAATCCGCAAAGCAAAATCAAGAAGAAGTAACGCAGACGTAATGCTGCCGCGGTTGCGGCTGCGAGGTCTCAACTAAACGTAGGGATAAGGCTGATCGCGGAAACCGCGATCAGCAACCAGCAAACGATCCAGGGCCGATGAGGAATTCCATGGCAGCGCGCAAGACTTCCAAGAAGACATCCAAAAACAAATCATCCAAGAAATCGAAAGCCGGCGTGAAGAAAAGCGCGGCAAAAAAGACTCCTAAGAAGGCAGCTAAGAAAGCCGTCAAAAAAGCTGCGAAGAAGTCGCCTCAGAAGGCAAGCTCGAAGAAAGCCGCGCCGAAAAAAGCAAGCGGCTTTTCGGTTGCCAAGCCCACCAACAAGCCGTTCGGTGCGGCCGGCAAAGCGCTCGATGGTGTGCGCATTCTCGATTTCACGCACGTTCAATCGGGTCCGACCTGCACGCAGTTGCTCGCATGGTTCGGCGCCGACGTGATCAAGGTGGAGCGTCCCGGTGTCGGTGACATTACGCGCGGACAGTTGCGCGACGTGCCGAATGCCGACAGCCTCTATTTCACCATGCTCAACCACAACAAGCGTTCGATCACGATCGACTCCAAGCACGCCAAGGGCAAGGAGATTCTCGACCGGTTGATCAAACAATGCGATGTGCTGGTGGAGAATTTCGCGCCGGGCGCACTCGATCGGATGGGGCTCACCTGGGAGCACATCCACAAGCTCAATCCGCGAATGGTTGTCGCTTCGGTCAAAGGTTTTGGCCCAGGCCCCTATGAAGACTGCAAAGTCTACGAAAACGTCGCGCAGTGCACCGGCGGTTCGGCCTCGACAACGGGCTTTCGCGAGGGGCCTCCGCTTGTAACCGGCGCGCAGATCGGCGATTCCGGAACGGGATTGCATCTTGCTCTTGGCATCGTAGCCGCACTCTATCAGCGTAATCGCACCGGTCGCGGCCAAAAGGTGCTCGCGGCCATGCAAGACGGCGTGCTCAATCTCTGCCGGGTCAAGCTGCGCGACCAGCAGCGCCTCAAGCATGGCCCTCTCAAGGAATACAGCCAGTTCGGTCAGAACATTCCGTTCGGGCAAGCAGTGCCACGCGCCGGCAACGATTCCGGTGGCGGTCAGCCCGGCTGGATTTTGAAGTGCAAGGGTTGGGAAACCGATCCGGACGCTTACATCTACTTCATCACGCAGGCCCCGGTGTGGGAACCAATCTGCGATGTGATTGGAGAGCCCACCTGGAAAACCGATCCGGATTACGCAACGCCGCCCGCGCGGCTGCCGAAGCTCAAAAAGATCTTCGACCGGATCGAACAGTGGACGATGACCAAGACCAAATTCGAGGCGATGGATATCCTCAACAAATACGACATTCCGTGTGGTCCGATCCTGTCGATGAAGGAACTCGCCGAAGACGAGTCGTTGCGCAAGACCGGCACCGTAGTGGAAGTCGATCATCCGGCACGCGGCAAATATCTTAGCGTTGGAAACCCGATCAAATTGTCGGATTCAATTACCGAGGTGGTGCGCTCGCCGTTGCTTGGCGAGCACACCGAGGAAATCCTGACCAAGGTGCTTGGTTACGGCGCGAAGGAAGTGGCCGAGATCAAACAATCCGGTGCCATTACCCCACCTGAAAAGAAGGCAGCGGCTTGAATTGAGCCCCGAGAGGCCTGTCGGTCTCTCGGGGTTTTGACGTCTTAATTGAGAGCGCCCGGCGGCGCAGAGGGTTTAAGAATGAGAATCGTAGTTCACGGTCAGCAGGCCTTCGGCAAGGCGGTGCTCGAAGCATTGTTGAAGCGCGGCGAGAATGTCGTTGCAGTCTATGTCGCGCCGGAAAAGCCGGGGCAAAAGCCCGATCCGCTCAAGGAGGCGGCGATTGCCGCCGGTCTGCCGGTCTATCAGCCGGCGTCTTACCGCAAGCCCGAAGTGTGGGAAGAATTCCGTGCGCTTAAGCCCGACCTGCAGGTGATGGCTTTCGTTACGCTGTTCGTGCCGGAGGAGTTCCTCAACATCCCGACCAAGGGTTCGATCCAGTATCATCCGTCGCTATTGCCTGCCTATCGCGGCGCAAGCGCGATCAACTGGCCGATCATTCTCGGTGAGAAGGAAACCGGACTTTCGATTTTCTGGCCCGATAATGGGCTCGATACCGGCGATGTGCTGGTTCAAAAGAAAACACCGATTAGCCCGAACGACACGCTTGGCACCGTTTATTTCGACCGGCTGTTCCCGATGGGCGTCGAGGCGATGATGGAATCGGTCGATCTCGTCAAAGCCGGCAAGGCGCCGCGCATCAAACAAGACGAATCGCTTGCGACCTATGAGGGCCGCTGCACTGCAGATAACGCACGTATCGATTGGGGCAAGTCGTGGCGCCAGATCGATCCGTTGATCCGCGGCTGCAATCCTGCGCCGGGTGCATGGACGGTGCTTGACGGCAAGACCGTGCAAATTTTCGATTGCAAGCCGATGCCGGCACGCGATCCCAAGGGGATCGCCGGCAAGGTCGGCGAAGTCGTCGAAATCGATGGCGAAGGTTTCACGGTCGCGTGCGCCGACGGTCGCATCCGCGTGTTGCGGGTCAAGCCGGCCGACGGCGGCAAAATCTCTGCCGGTGAATTCGCTGCCGCGAATCTCAAGGTTGGGGCGCGCTTCACCTGATTTTCATTATCTCTGTGGTCAACAAACAGCCGTAACGCATAATCGAAGGAAACGCCGCGATGCCTGCTTCGCAGCACCAAAATCCAAAAACCGATATCGAGATTGCACAGTCCGTCAAGAAGCAGCCGATCCTGGGCCTTGCCAAGGAGAAACTTGGGATCGCGGCGGAGCACCTTGATCCGTACGGACATTACAAGGCCAAGGTATCGCTCGATTATGTCGACAGCCTGAAGAATAAGCCGAACGGCAAGCTTATTCTGGTCACGGCGATCTCGCCGACGCCGGCGGGCGAAGGCAAGACGACGACAACGGTCGGCCTTACCGACGCGCTCAATCATATCGGCAAAAAGGCAATGCTGTGCCTGCGCGAACCGAGCCTTGGTCCGTGCTTCGGCGTCAAAGGTGGCGCGGCGGGCGGCGGCTATGCGCAAGTCGTGCCGATGGAAGACATCAATCTGCATTTTACCGGCGACTTCCACGCCATTGGCGCGGCGCACAATCTGCTCTCGGCGCTGATCGACAACCACATCTACTGGGGCAATTCGCTCGGCTTTGATGGCCGCCGCGTGGCGTGGCGGCGTGCGATCGACATGAACGATCGCAGTCTGCGTCAAATCGTTTCTTCGTTGGGTGGTGTTGCCAACGGCTTCCCGCGCGAAGACGGTTTCGACATCACAGTTGCCTCGGAAGTGATGGCGATCTTCTGCCTTGCCAAGGATCTTCAGGATCTCAAGAAGCGCCTGGGCAACATCATTGTCGGTTATACCCGCGACCGGAAGCCGATCCGCGCGTCCGAGATCAAGGCGCATGGTCCGATGAGCGTGCTGCTGAAGGATGCGATTGCGCCAAACATGGTGCAGACCTTGGAAGGTACGCTCGCATTGGTGCACGGTGGCCCGTTTGCCAACATTGCGCATGGTTGTAACTCGGTGCTGGCCACGACGACCGCGCTCAAGCTTGCCGATTATGTCGTGACCGAAGCGGGCTTCGGCGCTGATCTTGGCGCCGAAAAGTTCCTCGACATCAAGTGCCGCAAGACTGGGTTGATGCCCGATTGCGTTGTCATCGTCGCAACCATTCGTGCGCTCAAGATGCACGGCGGCGTCAAGAAGGAAGATCTCAAGACCGAAAATCTGCAGGCGCTTGAGGCCGGCATGGCCAACTTGCAACGCCACATCGAGAACGTTCAGAAGTTCGGCCTCGTGCCTGTCGTTTCGATCAATCGCTTCAGCGCCGATACCGACGCCGAAATCGACGTGGTCAAGAAGGGCTGCGCCAAGCTCGGCGTCGAGGCGATCATGGCCGACCATTGGGCCGAAGGCGGCAAGGGTGCTGCTGATGTCGCGCGTGCGGTGGTCAAGGTGATCGACGAGGGCAAGAGCAAGTTGAAGCTGCTCTATGCCGACGATATGCCGCTCGTTGAAAAGATCCGCACCATCGCTAAGGAAATCTATCGCGCCAAGGATATTTCGATCGATAAATCGGTGCGCGACCAGCTCGCGCAGTACGAGGCCATGGGCTACGGCAACGCGCCTGTGTGCATTGCAAAAACTCAGTACAGCTTTTCGACGAATCCGGATGCGAAGGGTGCGCCGGTCGATCATATCGTTCCGGTGCGCGAGGTTCGCCTTTCCGCCGGGGCGGAGTTTGTTGTCGCGATCTGCGGTGAGATCATGACGATGCCGGGCTTGCCGCGGGTGCCGTCGGCTGACAACATCGATATCGGACCGGATGGACGGATTGTTGGTTTGTTCTGATCTACAAATAGGCCGGGCTCTTGAAAGCCCGGCCTTGTTTGACGCACAGTCTGTTTGACAGAATGCCGATACCGGTCGGCAGTATAAAATAAGTAGTAGGGAGCTCCGCGATTAACGCCATGAACGATAGGCCAGGCAGCGGGCGACGCAGGCCCCCCAAAACGCCGAAGGGTCGTCAGGTTGACCCGCGGGCGCTCGACGACGTGCGCGCGCTGCTTGGAGATCGGCCGCGTCAGCGCGATCTGCTGATCGAGCATCTGCACCTTATTCAAGATCGATACGGCCACTTGTCTGCCGCTCACCTTGCTGCTTTGGCGCAGGAGATGAAGCTTGCCTTGGCCGAGGTTTATGAAGTTGCGACCTTCTATGCGCATTTCGACGTGGTGAAGGAAGGCGACGCGCCGCCTCCCACCGTCACTGTGCGGGTCTGTGACAGTCTCTCCTGCGCCATGGCCGGCGCCGAGCATCTGGTAAAAGATCTGCCGACGAAGTTGGGCGCCAATGTCCGCATTCTGCGTGCGCCTTGCATGGGTGCCTGCGATCAGGCGCCGGTTTGTGCCGTCGGGCATCTGCAGGTGAAACAGGCGACGCCGGAGAATGTGGCCACAGCCGTAAAATCCGGCGCGCATCCTCATGCCCTCAAGCCTGAAACCGATTACGATACCTATCAGGCCAAGGGCGGCTATCGGCTGCTGGCCGATTGTCTGAACGGCAAGCAGACCCGCGAGACCATCATCAAAGCGGTGGACGATGCGGGATTGCGTGGCCTTGGCGGCGCAGGCTTCCCGACTGGTCGCAAGTGGACGCTGGTGCGCCAACAACCCGCGCCGCGCCTGATGGCGGTCAATGGCGACGAAGGCGAGCCGGGAACGTTCAAGGATCGCCACTATCTCGAGCGCGATCCCCATCGCTTTCTTGAAGGCATGCTGATCGCGGCGTGGGTGGTCGAAGCGGCGGATATTTATATTTATCTGCGCGACGAATACCCCGAGATCCGGCTGATGCTGGAGAAGGAAATTGCGACAATCGAAAAAGCCGGCCTGAGCAAACATACCAGGCTGCATCTGCGGCGTGGCGCGGGGGCTTACATTTGCGGCGAAGAATCCGCGATGATCGAATCGATCGAAGGCAAGCGCGGACTACCGCGCCATCGTCCGCCTTATGTGGCGCAGGTCGGTTTGTTTGGTCGTCCGACCTTGGAGCAGAACGTCGAGACGCTGTACTGGGTGCGCGACATCATCGAACGCGGCGCGCAATGGTTCATGTCGCACGGCCGGCGGGATCGGAAGGGAGTTCGCAGCTTTTCTGTTTCCGGACGGGTTCGAAATCCCGGCGTGAAGCTCGCGCCGGCGGGCATTTCGGTGCGTGAACTGATTGACGAATTCTGTGGCGGAATGCAGCCGGGCCACACTTTTAAGGCCTATCTGCCGGGCGGGGCTTCGGGCGGGATCCTGCCTGAATCAATGGCCGACCTGCCGCTCGATTTCGGTACGCTTGAACAATACGGATGCTTCGTCGGGTCGCACGCGGTTGTGATCCTCTCCGACCGCGACGATATCAAAGCGGTGGCGCTGAATTTGATGCGCTTTTTCGAGGACGAGAGTTGCGGTCAGTGCACGCCCTGCCGGGTCGGCACGGAAAAGGCGGTCAAGCTCATGGCCAAAGCGCCCTGGGATGAAGCCTTGTTGGACGAATTATCAAGCACGATGCGGGACGCTTCGATCTGCGGACTTGGGCAGGCAGCTCCCAACCCTCTAAGCTGCGTATTCAAATATTTCCGCGACGAACTGAAAAAGCCGCTCGGCACCTGGTAACGACTGCCTGGTGAAAGCGCCTGAGGTGAACCGATGAGCAACAGCAACGGACAGCGCATCACATTCACTCTGGATGGGCGCGAGGTAACCGCCGCTCCCGGTGAAACGATCTGGCAAGTGGCGCAACGCCTCGGCACTGAAATTCCGCATCTGTGCTATTTGCCCGAGCCCGGCTATCGGCCCGACGGCAATTGTCGCGCCTGCATGGTTGAAGTCGAGGGCGAACGCGTGCTGGCCGCAAGCTGCATTCGCACGCCGACGCCCGGCATGAAGGTCAAATCCGCCTCCGAGCGCGCCAAGGCTTCGCGCAAGATGGTGTTTGAATTGCTGCTGGCCGATCAGCCCGACCGCGAGACCGAAGCGCACGATCCGCAATCAAAATTCTGGGCGTGGACCGATCGGATGGAGATTGCGACGAGCCGCTTCCCCGAGCGCGCGATGCCGGCGTCGGATCGCAGCCATCCGGCAATGGCCGTCAATCTCGATGCATGCATCCAGTGTAATTTGTGTGTGCGCGCCTGCCGCGAAGTTCAGGTCAACGACGTGATCGGCATGGCGGGTCGGGGTGCCGCCGAAAAGATCGTGTTTGATTTTGACGATCCGATGGGGGCTTCGACCTGCGTGGCCTGTGGCGAATGCGTGCAGGCCTGCCCGACCGGCGCACTGATGCCGGCAACGCTGGTCGATGCCAAGAACGTCCGCAACGCTTACCCCGATCGCCAAGTCGATAGCGTGTGCCCCTATTGCGGCGTCGGCTGCCAGCTCACTTACAACATCAAGGACGACAAGCTGCTTTATGTGACCGGCCGTAACGGCCCGGCAAACGAGAGCCGTCTTTGTGTCAAAGGCCGTTTCGGGTTCGATTACGTGCATAATCCGCAGCGCTTGACGCAGCCGATGATCCGCAAGGACGGCGTGCCGAAAGTTGCGAACGAAGTGATCGACCCCAGCAATCCCTGGACGCATTTCCGGACCGCAACGTGGGAAGAAGCGCTTGATCGCGCGGCGCAGGGTCTGAAGAAAATCCGCGACAGCAAGGGTCCGCGCGCGCTGGCGGGTTTTGGTTCGGCCAAGGGCTCCAATGAGGAAGCCTATCTCTTCCAGAAATTGGTGCGTGTCGGTTTCGGCAGCAACAACGTCGACCATTGCACGCGGCTTTGCCACGCATCGTCCGTTGCGGCGCTGATGGAAGGTGTCGGATCCGCCGCCGTGTCGGCGACATTTAACGAATGTAAGAACTCCGACGTCATTGTTGTGATCGGCGCCAATCCGACCGAAAACCATCCGGTTGCGGCAACCTTCTTCAAAAATGCGGCCAAGCGCGGCGCGCAGCTGATCGTGATGGATCCGCGCGGCCAGGCGCTCAAGCGCCATGCGGCGCATATGCTGCAATTCAAGAACGGCACCGACGTCGCGATGCTCAACGCGATGCTCAACGTGATCGTGACGGAGAAGCTCTACGACGAGCAATATATCCAGACCTACACCGAAGGTTTCGCGACACTCGCCGAGCACGTCAAACAATTCACGCCCGAAGAAATGGCGCCCATCTGCGGCATCGATGCGGATGTGTTGCGCACCGTTGCGCGCAAATTCGCGCGCGCCGAACGCGCCATCATCTTTTGGGGCATGGGCGTTTCGCAGCACTCACACGGAACTGATAATGCGCGCTGTCTGATTGCGCTGGCCTTGATCTGTGGTCAGGTCGGCCGGCCGGGCACGGGGCTGCATCCGCTGCGTGGCCAAAATAACGTGCAGGGTGCCTCTGACGCGGGCCTCATTCCAATGTTCTTTCCGGACTACAAGTCGGTCGAGAACGGGGATATCCGCACGAAATTCGAAACGGCCTGGGGGACCAAGCTCGATCCGCAGAAGGGCCTCACGGTCGTCGAGATCATGGATGCGATCCATCACGGCGATATCAACGGCATGTACATTATGGGTGAAAACCCGGCGATGTCGGACCCCGACCTCAACCATGCCCGTGAAGCGCTGGCGATGCTCGACCACCTCGTGGTGCAGGATCTGTTCCTGACTGAGACGGCGGTCTATGCGGACGTCGTTCTGCCGGCCTCGGCCTGGCCCGAGAAGGACGGCACGGTCACCAATACCAACCGGCAGGTCCAAATGGGCCGGACGGCGTTGCCGTTGCCTGGCGAAGCCAAGCTCGATTGGTGGATCACCCAGGAGATTGCCCGGCGCATGGGCGTCGATTGGAATTACCAACATCCCAGCGAGATCTATACCGAAATGGCGTCGCTGATGCCGGCCTTGAACAACATCTCCTGGGAACGGGTCGAACGCCAAAATTCGGTGACCTATCCTTCGGATGCGCCGGATAAGCCGGGCCGCGATGTGGTGTTCGCGGATGGCTTCCCGCGCCCCGGTGGCATGGCCAAGCTCGTTGCTGCCAAGCTCATCCCGCCGGCCGAAACCCCGGACGCGGAATACCCGATGATCCTCACCACCGGCCGCCAGCTTGAGCACTGGCATACTGGGGCGATGACCCGCCGATCGACCGTGCTCGACGCGCTTGAGCCCACGGCGGTGGCCTCGCTGTCCCGAGGGCAGATTGCCAAGCTCGGCATTGAGCCTGGCGATATGGTGCGGGTCACGACCCGGCGCGGATCGGTTGAGCTGACGGCGCGCCAGGACGACGCGGTGCCGGACGGGGTCGTGTTTATCCCCTTCGCCTTTGTCGAGGCGGCGGCTAACCTGCTGACCAACCCGGTGCTTGATCCGTTCGGGAAAATCCCGGAATTCAAGTATTGTGCGGCTCGGGTGGAACCGATCGGCGCCATCCCGCGGGTCGCTGCGGAGTAGGCGAGTCGGGTGGGGTTGCCCTTTAGGAATACCCCCACCCTGAAGCGAGGCCGGCTTTCGCGAGGAAACCTTAAAATCCGATTTCTTTTTTGCGGACAGTTGTCGGAATCTTGGCAACGTGACACCATGTTGGGACTGAATTCCATTCCCGGTTGGTGCGATGCCACGCAGGTTTGCCTGGGCCTCCTTGCCCGATGACAAGCTTCTCCAGATCCGCCTCAAGGACCTTGAGGTCGACATCGATGGCACGTGGCTTGAGGGCTGCCTGGAAAAGCTTAACGATGAGCTGGATCAGCGCGATATTGCGGTCAAGCCGCACGCCTGGATCTCGGACGAGTGGTTCAGTCCCGACAGCACGCCGGGCATTGCCATTCCCTTCTATCTCGCCCATCCCCGGCTGATGCAGCTTGAGCGCAAGAAGATCACCGAGGTGGAGGGTAAAGCCTTCCCCGAGTGCATGCGCATTCTGCGTCATGAAGCGGGGCATGTGGTGCAGCACGCCTATCAGCTCCAGCGTCGGCGGCGCTGGCAGGAACTGTTCGGCCGCTCGTCAACCCGCTATCCCAGCTATTACCGGCCCAATCCGGCGAGCAAGAACTACGTGCAGCATCTGCGCCTTTGGTATGCGCAGAGCCATCCCGATGAGGACTTTGCGGAGACTTTTGCAGTGTGGCTCACACCGCGCTCGAACTGGCGCAAGCGCTACGCCGATTGGCCGGCCTTGAAGAAGCTGCAATATGTCGATGAGCTGATGGCCGACATCGCGGGGCAGAAGCCGATCCTGAAGCGGCGGTCGCCGGTCGATCCGTTGTGCCAGCTCAACCACACCCTTGATGCACACTATAAGAAGAAGCAAGCTCATTACTTGACTGATTCGCAGAAGACCTATGATCGGGATCTGCATCGGATCTTCTCCGATAGTCCCAAGCACAGCAGGTCGCCGGCGGCGTCGACGTTCCTTCGACAAAACCGCGCGAACATCAGACAGATGGTTTCGAAGTGGGCGGGAGAGTACCAGCAAACCCTCGATGTGGTGCTCGACGATATGATCGATCGGTGCCGCGAGCTCAAGTTGCGTGCGGTAGGGCCCGAGCGGCAATTGCAAATGGACTGCACGGTTTTGCTGACGGCCAAAACGGTGCACTCGCTTTACAGTCCCTCACGGCGCCAGTCATTCGCATTATAACCAAATGAAGCGACTTCGCGTCCTTGTGCTGATGCATCCGGCGCTGATGCCGCCGGATTCGCTCAAAGGCTATAGCGAGCAGGAAATCAACGTCTGGAAGACGGAATACGATGTCCTGACAACGTTGCGTGCGGCCGGCCATGAGGTTCGTGCGCTCGGCGTGCAGCACGAGCTCAAACCGATCCGTGACGAGATCGAGAGCTGGAAGGCGGATATCGTCTTCAATCTGCTTGAGCAGTTTCACGGCGAAACCGCCTACGACCAAAATGTCGTGAGCTATCTGGAACTGCTGCGCGTGCCTTATACCGGCTGCAGCCCCTTGGGGCTGATGCTGGCGCGGGGCAAGGACCTCTCAAAAAAGCTGTTGCATTATCATCGCATTCCGAGCCCCGCCTTCGCGGTGTTCCCGAAGGGGCACAAGATCAAACGTCCCAAGCGCCTTGAGCTGCCGTTGATCGTGAAAAGTTTGAGCGAGGATGCGTCCGAAGGCATTTCGCAGGCATCTGTGGTCGACACCGACGAAAAATTTGTCGAGCGCGTCGCCTTCATTCACGATCGGATCGATACGGCGGCCATTGTCGAGCAATATATTGAAGGCCGTGAAATCTATGTGGGTGTATTAGGCAACGATCGGCTGCGCGTTCTTCCCGTCTGGGAACTCGAGTTTCGCAATATGGCGCCGGGCACGAAGCGCATTGCGACCGGTCGCGTCAAACACAATACGGATTACCAGGAAAAGCGCGGGATTTATCACGGGCCGGCACAAGATCTCTCGCCGGAACTGGTCGCTCGCATCAAAAAGTCAGCCAAGCGCATCTATCGCACGCTTGGGCTTCAGGGATATTCCCGCATCGATTTTCGTCTGTCTGCCGATAACATTCCCTATTTTCTCGAAGCCAATCCCAATCCTGAAATCGCCGAAAGTCAGGAATTTTCTCATGCCGCCGCGCATGACGGGCTTTCATATCAGGCCTTGCTCAATCGCATCCTGCACTTGGGCATGAACCGGCCCATGTCGGTGGTGACGGCGGGATAAGGATTTCGGCTAAACGAATCCAATGAAATTTTGCACCGAAAGAGCCAAAAGCTCAGTAGCATCTATTCGGTTGGTGCTGTGCGGAATCGTATTCGCTGTTACAACATGCGCGCCTGCTTGCGCGAGATGCTGGTCGGAATTGTCCGAAAACAGTCCATGAACCGCAACGCAGGCTGGTGTACTTACTCCATGTTCTTTAAGCAGGCGCACAGCCTCAATCATGGTTCGGCCGCTTGAAATAATATCGTCAACCAGTACCGGCATTCGTCCATTAAAATTCTCAAGAGTCTTGATTGAAAGTTTTACCTCGCGGTCTCCCAATCGCGTCTTTTCCAGAACTGTGTATGGCGCCCCGACATCCTTGGCGACCGCCGACACCCATTGTTCGCTTTCGCTGTCCGGACCGATGATGATCGGGTTCGAAACATTCGTCGCGATCCATTGAGAGATCAACGGTGCCGCGTGCACGACCTGTGTCGGCATGGTGTAGATCTCGGAGAGCGATCCATAACGGTGAAGGTGAGGATCGACCGTGACGAGCCAATCAAACGAATTGGATAGTAACCGCGCGACCTCACGTGAGGTAACCGCTTCGCCAGGCTTAAAGCGACGGTCTTGCCGCATATACGCGAGATAAGGTGCAACCAAACTTACGCTTTTGGCACCGAGCTGTCGGGCAGTTGCGGCTGCAAAAAGCAGCGGCAGGATTTTTTCATTCGGCCGGTCAAGGGTGCAAATGAGCACGAGCGTGCGTCCGGCGACGTCGCTCTCGAAGCGCAGGTAAGTCTCGCCATCCGGAAAAGATCGCGACTCGATTTTGCCGATGCCTACATCGAGAAATTTCGCGATGGCCTGCGCCATCGCTTCATTGTGAGGCATTGGGATGATAAGAGGAGAGGTCATGATACGTCGATTGAGATGAGGTCGCGATTGGCCGCGGCGTAATCGAACGCATACGCCAATTCTCCCGGTGCGTTAGCGTGAACGGTGCATAACGGCTGTCCCGCATCAACCAAATCGCCAACAGTCACATGCAAATCTACACCGGCGGCCTTTTCATCCGGCGCCCCGGCGAGCTTTGCGAGACGTGAAATCTTGCGATTATCAATCGCGCGTACCCGGCCCGGACGTTCGGCTAAAAAAGGCTGTTGCAGGTGAGATTTCGGCGGCATGCGCATTCCACCTTGCGCTTCGCAAATAGCTTGAAACTTCATCCACGCACGGCCGTCATCAAGCACGCTGGCGGCCATAGCTTCGCCGCAGCCTTCCGCGGCAATCCCCGCGAGCTCGATGAGTGCGCCCGAAAGCAGGATGGCCCGATGCCTGAGGTCTCCCGGCGCAGTTGGCTTGCGTTGCAGGACGGATAATACGTCACGTGCTTCAAGCGCAGGGCCAATCCCGCGCCCGATCGGTTGAGATCCGTCAGTCAGCATGACTTTCAATTGAAGTCCAAATGCTTCGCCGACATTGACAAGACTGCGAGAGAGGATCTCCGCCGTCTCGCGGTTACGCACTTTTGCCGTGGGTCCAATCGGCAGATCGATGACCAGATGGGTCGACCCGGCAGCAATTTTTTTCGATAACACCGAGGCAATCAGTTGCCCTTCAGTATCAAGGTCGAGCGCCCGTTCGACCCGTATTAAAATATCATCCGCCGGGCTCAAATTGACGGCTCCGCCCCACACCACGCAGCCACCTTCACGTTCAACGACCCGTCGAATGGTCGCCGTATCAAGTTCAACCGGGGCCATCGTTTCCATGGCGTCCGCAGTTCCGGCCGGTGATGTGATTGCCCGTGACGACGTTTTAGGCATGATCAGGCCCAGCGATGCGGCGATGGCAACGATGATGGGCGTTGTGCGATTGCCGGGGAGGCCGCCTGCGCAATGCTTGTCTACGACCGTGCCAGCAGGCCAATGCAATCGTTCGCCAACGTCGACCATGGCTTGCGTTAACGCGAGCACCTCTTTGTTGCCGAGGGGGCGACTCGCACAAGCAGTTAGAAATGAGGATAAGTGGATGTCCGAGTATTTGCCGTCCACGATGTCCTGGATAATCGCGCGCAGCGAGGATCCGTTGAGATCGTGGCCGTAGATGCGGCTGCGTACGTGACTGAGCGATTCGAGGGGAGCGGGATGGGCAATTGTAATGAGATCGCCCTCGCTGATCCCAAGTCGGGTCCAAGCCGATTCCGATAAGGCTGCTTCGTCATGAGCGATCAGATCACCCGTTGCCTGGTATAATGTCGCGATGACTTGTCGCTTGCCGTTGCGCAAGAGGACGCGCGCATGGGCGGAAAACCCTTCGGACCGGCAGACCTGACATTCCTTGTGCATGAACACAACGGCTTCGTATTGCGTGTCGAGACCCAGTCGGCGCACACGCACTCTATTTGATGCTGAGCGCTCATGCGCGACAGGATTTGGTTGCTGGTCATTCATGCAAGTTCAACCTTTTGTCCTTGGTCCGGCACGGTACAGAGCCAGCCAAGTTTTTCCTGAATGCGATGCCTAAGGGCATCAGCGGCATCAGGCTCGCCGTGTGTAATGAATGTCATGCGCGGCGGTTGCTTGAACCCTTCGAGCCAGTGAATGATTTCGTCCGAATCGGCATGCGCGGAAAGCATGTTGAGATTTTTAACCTGTGCCCGCACTGGTACATACTGACCATGGATTTTGATGACATCTGCACCTGCCAGCATGGCCGCGCCGCGCGTACCACCGGCCTGGAAACCTGCAAACAAAATTGTATTTTTAGGGTCGGATGCATAGTGCTTCAGGTGGTGCAAAACCCGGCCTCCGGTTGCCATTCCGCTCGCGGAGATAATCACCTTGGGGATCGGGTTGGCGGTCAGGGCTTTCGATTCTTCTGCGGTCTGAACATAGTGTGCGACGGCGCAAGCGTGCCGACATTTGTCTGCGGATAGTTTGTGATCGCTGGAATCTTTGCAAAAAAGTTCACTTGCATCCTGAGCCATAGGGCTGTCGAGAAAAATTGGAACGTTCGCCAATTGTCCCTTCGACTTTAACTGCTGCAAATAGAACAACAGGCTTTGGGCGCGCCCGACAGCGAATGCAGGAATGATAACCGTTCCGCCATGGGCAATGGTCGCGCTTACGATTTCCGCAAGTGCTTGTGCTGGATCCGCCTGGTCATGCCGCCGATTGCCATAAGTTGACTCGACAATGAGGTGGTCGGCCCTATCGATCACCTCCGGATCAGGCATTATGGGGTCATTGGACCGGCCGAGGTCACCAGAAAACACAGTGGTCGTGTTCGCCCAGTCAATTTGGACCGATGCCGCCCCAAGAATATGTCCCGCTCGCCGTAGTCTTATGCGAGCTCCATTCTCAACAGCCAGATCCCGGTCGAACGGTTGTGGTTTGAGTTGATCAAGAGCTTTTCGCGCGTCCCGTTCGGTGTAGAGGGGGAGGGCGGGTTTGTGTTTTGAAAAGCCGTACCGGTTTGCGAACTCGGCGTCTTTCTCCTGTAAATGCCCGGAGTCCGGCAGCAGGATCGCGCAAAGATCGGCAGTTGCTTGCGAACAATAGATCGGGCCCTTGAAGCCGCGTTTGATCAACAATGGAAGATAGCCGGAGTGATCAAGATGCGCGTGTGTGAGGACGACGCTGCTGATACTTCGCGGATCAACTGGAAAAGCCGCCCAGTTCCTCAAGCGAAGTGACTTGAACCCCTGGAATAGACCGCAGTCGATGAGGATTGTGTTGCCCGCGTGCTCAAGGGCATATTTCGAACCCGTTACAGTCCCGGCACCACCCAGAAACGTTATACTAACGCTCATTTTTGACCTCTGCTCTGATTGCTAAGGGGAGTCGGGGTGGGTTTCGAGGTATTTCAGGCCAGGATTTCAGGTTTGTATTACAAAGAACATAATTACACGGCGGTTCTATTCACAATTGACTTGCATCAACGTGCAGCTTCCGCGGATCGCAGATCATTTGCAACTGAGATGATCTCCCCACTGATCAAACGGAGGCCAGTTATGAAAGGTTCAATCATTGCAGCCGCGCTGCTGCTCACCACCGCTTTCGCTTGGGCGCAACGGCCTGCCGCAAACGATCCGCACCATCCGCAGGACAGCACAACCCAAGCTCCGGCGCAGGGCCAAACGTCAACGCCCTCGCAGCAAAGCACCGGCGCCATGCCGATGATGAATATGATGGGCAACATGCCAATGATGATGGACATGATGCGCAGTCACATGTCCATGATGAATATGATGGGAATGATAGGCTCCCGGATGGGCGGCATGGCGACAATTGACCATGTTGAAGGTCGCGTCGCATTCCTGCGTACCGAGCTAAAAATCGCGGACGCGCAATCGGGTGCGTGGAACACCTTCGCCGATGCGCTGCGTGCGAATGCCAAAAGGCTGGGAGACGTCCGCAGTGCAATGATGGCTCAACGCGAGCCGCAGGCTCCGTCGTTGGTTGATCGTCTTGATTTGCAGGAGCGGTGGCTTGCCGCCAGGCTTGATGGTACGAGAGCGATCAAGTCTGCCTACGTGAACCTCTCAGGCGTGCTGTCTGATGAGCAGAAGAAAACTGCGAATGAGCTACTGGGGCCTCACATGGGCATGGGCGTGGCTACGGGCATGGGCTTAGGAATGGGAATGGAGATGATGCCGGGAGTGCAACCAGGCCAAACGGGATCCGGTCAGATGGGTCCCGGTCAAATGCAGCCCCGACGAATGATGCCATCTCAACCAGCGCCAAAGTGAGCTAGCTCGATGAGGGCAGAAGAGTGAAACTGACTGAGGATCCGCTGTGAGGTAGGCCTCAATCCTGACAATGATTCGCGACCGCTTCGAGCAAACTCGCCGTGTGGGTCTGTCAAATAGCGCTGCAGCCCGCTGGTTGATTCGCGTCAATTTATTCCTCGCCGTCCTGATCCAAAAAGAACGACCATTTCGGAGGGCAGTAATCTGTTACGTGTAGGTCGGGTGCTGGAATATGCGTCAGAACGTTTTCACCGTGCAAAAGCTGAGCAAGTCCTACGTCTCCGGAGAGGTCGAGGTCCGCGCCTTGCGCGGGGTGGACCTCGACGTCCGGTCCGGGGAAGTGGTTGTTTTGCTTGGGCCGTCCGGCAGCGGGAAATCGACCCTTCTCAACATCATGGGAGGGCTCGACCGCGCCACCGATGGCCGTCTGTTCTTTAAGGACATTGAGCTTACCGCCCTAAATGACCGCAGCCTCACGGCCTATCGACGCCAGTTCGTGGGGTTTGTCTTTCAATTCTACAATCTCATTCCAAGCCTCACGGCACGGGAAAATATCGCTCTCGTGACCGAGATTTCCGACAATCCAATGAGTCCGGAAGAAGCTCTGTCACTGGTCGGGCTTGAGGCGCGGATGGATCATTTTCCATCGCAGCTTTCAGGTGGAGAGCAACAACGCGTCGCCATTGCGCGAGCTATCGCCAAGCGGCCCGAGGTTCTGCTTTGTGATGAGCCCACCGGGGCGTTGGATTCGAAGACGGGAATTCGGGTGATCGAGTCCTTGCTGAACATCAATGCGCAGCTCGGCACCACGACACTCATCATCACGCATAATGCAAGCATTCAGGAAGTTGCCCATCGCGTTCTCAATTTTGCCGATGGCAGGATTTCCAGGATGCGGACGAACGAAACCCGGCGAGCCGCAGCGACTTTGAGTTGGTAATCCATGCATATGCTCGACCGGAAACTCTTACGCGACATCAGACGGTTGTGGGCCCAAGCGCTTGCCATCGCGTTTGTGATCGGCGGCGGGGTTGCCACATTGATGCTTGCGGTCGGGTCCTATCGGTCACTCGATGAAACGCGCGCGGCTTACTACGAGCGGTATCGATTTGCCGATGTTTTTGCAATTGTCAGTCGCGCGCCGAAAGCGCTCATCGGTCAAATATCAGAAATTCCCGGCGTTGCCGCTGTGGAGGCGCGGATCGCCAAGCTCGCGCTCCTGGATATTCCGAATTATTTGGAGCCTGCAACAGCGCAGGTCATTTCACTGCCCGATATCGGTGAGTTGCAGCTAAACCGTCTGTATATGCGCCTGGGGCGCACGCCGGAGCCCGGACGGACGGACGAAGTTGTCATCAGCGACAATTTTGCCAAAGCCCATGGGTTTACGCTCGGCTCCCGCTTCTCGGCCATTCTGAATGGGCGCAAGCGCGAGCTTGTGGTTGTCGGCACAGCTCTGTCGCCCGAGTTCATCTATACGGTCGGGCCAGGCGACATTATGCCGGACGACCGTCGCTTCAGCATCATGTGGATGTCCGAAAAAGCACTCGCCGGAGCATATAACCTGGACGGCGCATTTTCTTCGATCAGCCTGAAGCTCTTGCGTGATGGATCGGAGCGCGAGGTGATCATGCGGCTTGATGCGCTGCTCGATCGTTATGGAGGCCACGCCGCCTATGGCCGCAAGGACCAGACGTCTCACGCGTGGATCGATCATGAACTCGATATGCTCAACAATATGAGCCGGACGCTGACGCCGATTTTTCTCCTGGTCTCCGCTTTTCTGGTCAATCTGACTCTCAGCAGGCTTGTTGCGTTGGAGCGCGAACAGATCGGCCTCATGAAAGCGCTTGGATATCACAACAGCGCAATTGTGTTCCACTACTTCAAATTTGTTGCGATCATTGTAGCGGCTGGCGTTGTTATTGGCAGTGCGGCCGGCACATGGCTGGGCATTTATATTACGCGGCTGCTTGGGGATTATTTCCATTTTCCGTTCCTGGTCTTTGCCAAGAGCCCTGACCTTTACGTCATAGCAGCAATCTTGAGCCTTGCTGCTGCAATGCTGGGGGCAGTGGGAGCCTTGCGCGATGTCGTCGCGCTTGCTCCTGCTGTTGCGATGCAGCCGCCAGCTCCTCCGCGTTTCCGAAGGCTTCTGCCCGCGGCCATGAGCCTCGACAAGTTCGTTGCGCAGCCGATCATGATGATGCTGCGCAACCTCATGCAGCATCCGATTCGCGCCGCATTCATTACGCTTGGCATGGCATCGGCGACTGCAATCCTGATCGTCTCCATATTCACCTCCGGAACCATGGAGCATCTCGTCGACGTGACGTATTTCATGGCCGATCGTCAGGACGCGACCGTCAGCTTCGTCGAGAAACGCAACGCAGAAGTGGTTTTGCAATTGTCCAGGCTCCCGGGCGTGATTGCGGCCGAACCGTTTCGAGAAGTCCCGGTACGGATTCGAAACGAAAACGTCGAGCGCCGCATTGTCATCAGCGGCCGGCCGCGAGGTGCCGATCTAAAACGCATCATCGATAACGATTTGCGACCCGTTGTGCTTCCGGAATCGGGGCTCGCGATCTCCAGCACGCTTGCGCAAATTCTAGGCGTGAAAGTCGGGGGAACGGTCGAAGTCGATTTGCTGGAAGGCGCTCGGCGGACGGTCTCTCTCCCAATTGCCGCATTGATCGAAGACTATTTTGGCCTCAAAGCCATGATGGACATCGAAGCGCTTGACCATCTGATGCGGGAACCGCCGGTTGTTACCAGTGTGAACCTGACCTTCGACCAGAGCCAGCGCGAAGCGTTTTATAATGCGATCAAAAATATGCCGACGGTGAGCGGGCTGGGATTGCAACGCATTTCGCTTGCAAATTTTCGTGATCTGGTAGCGCTGCTGGTCACCACTATGGCTGGCATCTATACGGCGCTGGCGTCGGTGATCGCATTTGGCGTCGTATATAACAGCGCCCGTATCTCGCTTTCAGAGCGAGCCCGCGAGTTGGCCAGTCTGAGAGTTTTGGGATTTACTCGCGTCGAGGTGCTGTGGATTTTGCTGCTTGAACTTGCGCTGCTGACGTTGATTGCGCAGCCGCCAGGATGGGCCATGGGTTACGGCCTTGCCTCAATCATGCAGACGAGACTTGCTGGAGAGTTGATGCGGGTCCGTCTGGTTGTTGAGCCCTCTACTTATGTCCTTGCCAGCGCGATCGTCATTGTTGCCGCGTTGATTTCAGCGGTGGTTGTTCGACAACGTGTCAACCAGCTGGACCTCGTATCCGTCCTCAAAACCAGAGACTGACCATGCTTGCAAACGAGAAAAATAAAAATTTGTCGACCCTTGCTTTGCCTCCGAATTGGAGGAAGCGGGCAGGCTGGACCCTGGTGCTGATGTTGATCGTCGCTGGGTTTACTTGGTTCGCGCGGCCCCGACCGGTTTCCGTCGATATGGCAACTGTTACAAAAGGGGCTATGGACGTTACTGTTGATGACGAGGCGAAGACACGTGTCCGGCACGTCTACACGGTATCCGCCCCAATCGCTGGAAAAGTCCTCAGGATTTCGCATCCTCACGGCGATCCTGGAATTTCGATCCATGTGGGCGATCAAGTCAAAATGGGCGAAACTGTTGTTGCCATCATGCAACCTAACGCTCCGAGCTTTCTTGATGCGCGTTCTCGTGAGGAACTCCAGGCAATGCTTGCCGCCGCTGATGCGGCAATCAGTTTGGCCCAGGCAGAGATCCGGCGCATGGAGGCCGCGCTTGAGTTTTCCCGGAGTGAGCTTTTGAGGGCAGAGTCTCTGGCGCGAACAAATTCAGTGCCGGAGAGGACGGTAGAAAAGACGCGCCTTGACGTGCAGACAAACGAGGCGGCCTTAGCGAGTGCAAAGGCGCAGCTTGAAGTCAGGCGCAGTGAACGCTCACGCATTGTGGCAAGCCTCATCGATCCTTCTCATGCCACTCCTCAGAATGGGTCGGGATGCTGTATTGAATTGCGTGCGCCGGTTACAGGTGTGGTCCTCAAAATTATTCAAGATAGCGAAGCCACTGTTCGTGCCGGAGCGCCGCTTCTTGAGATCGGTGACCCGCGCGATCTTGAGGTCACTGCAGACCTGCTTTCGACCGAAGCAGTCCAACTTAAGCCTGGTGCGCCGGTTCGTCTTGATGGCTGGGGTGGATTGCCGATCCGGGGGCAGGTGACCCGCGTCGATCCCGCCGGATTTCTCAAGGTTTCTGCGCTGGGCATCGAGGAACAGCGCGTGCAGACGATTATTGATTTCATCGAGCCGCCGGAGGCCTGGTCAAGGTTGGGACATGATTACCGGGTGATTGTGCATGCCACTGTTTGGAAATCGGAGGACGCCTTGAGGGTGCCGGTCGGCGCACTATTCCGGAAGGGTGACGATTGGGCGGTGTTCTCGGTGAAGGGCGAGCGGGCGCAGACCACGCTGGTCAAAATAGGTCATAGAAATAATCGAGTGGCCGAAATTTTATCCGGGCTATCCGAGGGAGATCAGGTCATCGTCCATCCGAGTGATCGCGTGAAGCAAGGTATCCGAGTCGCGGAGCGCGACGTGCAGTAGATGGGGGCTTGCCAATGGAATGGTTGGCCTTGACTGATATTGAACGTACCTCTGACAGTAAGGTTTTCGTTAGTTATGATCGGGTTAGTCCGATGACTCGTTTCGACGCCTTGTCCTCGTTGCTTGACCTTGGACTGCTTGTACCAGATACTTAACCGGTTAACTTTGACTGTTGCGTGGCAAATGGTTCGGTCTTTTATCGCGATAGCGATCGCTTTTTCGATAGCCGTGCTGCCGGTTGCGAGCGGCTATCCTGTGCTTGGGGTAGCTCAGGCTGAGACGCAGGATGTCTCTGCGACTGAGGAGCTGACCGATTCCGCCAATGCCGTTGTGGATGAGGCGGTCATGGCCGACATGGCAATGACGGACTCCGGAATGTCCGATTGTTGCCCTCACAAGAACGACATTGACAAAGTAATCGACGGTTGCTGCGCCATGGTGGTTTGCCCCCTCAAGTGCTTCAACTTTATGGGGGCTGCAGTTTCAGCGCTTTGGTTCCCATCCGCTTCCGCCAAACTGGAACTCCTGCTCGCGATTGATGCCGTGGCATCGCGCATGGAGAGCCCTCCCTTCCGACCTCCTCGAGTTTGACGCCTTTTGAAGGTGCGTTGCCGGCGGTGAGCACCCGCTCCCGCTGGCACATTGGCCATGCGCTGTCGCAAGGCCGAGCTCAAACTCATGGGAGATCGACGTGAAAATTTGGAAATTATTGATCGGTGCTGTCGCGCTGACGGCGGCTGCGAGCAGTCATGCGTTTGCTGGAGCTTCCGATTTCGCCTTTGAGGCGCTTAAGCAACAAGTGAAAAAGGGAAACGCGGCGATTGTTGCCGTTCGCCTGCTCGACAAGCGAACAGGTAAGTCGGTTCCTGATGCAATCATTGTTGCAAAGCGCATTGATATGGCGCCCGAAAACATGGCGGACATGGCATCACCGCTGAATGCTGCACCAAGCAATGAGCCTGGCGTCTATGCCTTCAAAACGAACCTGTCCATGGCGGGAGGATGGCTGCTTACCATTTCAGCGAAGGTTCAAGGCGAGCCTGAAACTGTGACTGGAAAAGTCACATTCAAGGCAATCGACTGAAATGGCCATGTGCGCATCTGATCGCATTGTTCGCTCGCGAGCAATGAAGAGACCAGCGGCTGCGCTTGCAGCCCCCGGTTCTCGTCTAAGGGTTTTGTCCGCCGCTAAATTAGCGGGAGGGCAATTATGAGCTGGACCAGACCGATTATTGCTTTGGCCATTGGCTTGGGAGCCGGTGTCGGCGGATCGTATTGGTTTGTCCACTCCGCATTGAAGGCCCCGGATCTTCACACGAAGGTCAGCGTCGCGGATCGGACCGTGCTCTACTACCGGGATCCGATCGGGGCGCCGGAATGGTCGGCTACGCCGAAAAAAACCGCCGACGGCAAGGACTACATGCCTGTCTATGAGGATGAGGAACCTGCAGCGCAAGCGCAATCAAACAACCCAAGCACAAGTTCGTCGTCTCGAAAGATTTTGTACTATCGCAATCCGATGGGTCTTCTGGACACCTCGCCAGTCCCGAAAAAAGATTCGATGGGGATGGATTATATCCCGGTCTACGACGGCGATGATCAAGGTGACGGCACAACCGTTCGTGTGAGCCTTGATAAAATTCAGCGCAGCGGCGTGCGAACTGAAACAGTTCAGACGCGTGTGATCGTTCACCCGGTTCGCGGCGTAGGGACCGCAAAAACCGACGAGACGCGTCAGACCGTCGTGGCGATGCGATCGGAAGGCTACATCGAAGATTTGTTCGTCAGCCGGACTGGCGAATATATTGAAAAAGGCGAGCCGCTGTTTCGTGTTTACAGCGCACAAATCCAGTCGGCGCAAACCGACCTTCTGAGTGCGTTGCGTTCGCAGAGTGCTTCGACTGCAGGAGCAAATGCGCTCGAAGGGGCCAGACAAAGACTGCGGAACCTCGGCGTTCCTGAGGCCCGCATCCGTGAAATTCAAGAGCAGGGCGTAAATCCCAGGACCATTGATTGGCCTGCGCCTGCAAGCGGCCACATTGTTGAAAAGCGGATCGTCAACGGCCAGCGCGTCATGCCCGGCGAAGAACTCTATCGTATCGCGGATCATTCCCACATCTGGGTCGTCGCTGACGTATCTGAAGCGGACATGGGAGCCGTTGGAGTGGGAACGCGCGCGCTCGTGACGTTTCGCGCCTATCCTGAGCAGCATTTCCAAGGCGAAGTGACTTTGGTCTATCCGGAGCTGAAATCAGAGACGCGAACGGGAAGGGTTCGGCTGGAGCTTCCCAATCCTGATGAGCGGCTCAAGATTGATATGTATGCCGATGTAGTTTTCCAGGGCGGTCGCGATAAGGGCCCTGTACCCGCGGTTCCAGATAGCGCGATTATCGATAGTGGAACCCGACAGGTCGTTTTGATTGCAAGAGGCGAGGGTCGTTTCGAGCCTCGCGTTGTCAAGATCGGCCAACGTGGGGAAGGCTATGTCGAGATTATCAATGGGGTCAAAGCGGGGGAGGAGATTGTTACCTCCGCAACATTCCTCATTGATGCCGAAAGCAATTTGAAAGCGGCGCTCAGAGCTTTCTCCGAACAGGATAACGGCAAATGATTGCCCATGTGATTGGTTGGTCGGCGCGCAATGTGCTGCTCGTCGTGCTTGCAACCGCTTTCGCGGCGTTGTCTGGTTTATACGCCGTATCGCGCGTGCCGCTCGATGCGATCCCTGATTTGTCCGACGTTCAGGTTATTGTTTACACCGAATTTCCCGGTCAGGCGCCGCAAGTGGTCGAGGATCAAGTCACTTATCCGCTCGCCACCGCGATGTTAAGCGTCCCAAAATCCCGTGTCGTACGCGGCTTTTCGTTTTTCGGTGTATCCTTTGTCTATGTAATTTTTGAGGACAGCACGGATCTCTACTGGGCTCGTTCACGTGTTCTTGAGTATCTCAATTCCGCTGCGCAAAAACTTCCCACGGGAGTAACGCCGACGCTCGGGCCGGACGCCACTGGCGTCGGCTGGGTTTTTCAATATGTCGTGCGTGGGGTGCAGAAGAACCTAGCCGAGCTACGCAGCATTCAGGACTGGCAAATACGTTTGGGCATTGCGAAGTCCGAGGGCGTGGCAGAGGTCGCGAGTGTCGGTGGGTTCGTTAAACAGTACAGCGTGATTATTGATCCGCGACGGCTCCAGGCGCTCGGAATTTCAATTGCGAAAATCAGGGAGGCGTTGAGCGCCAGCAATATGGATGTGGGTGGCCGCACCGTCGAGTTGGCCGAGACTGAATATGCCGTACGAGGACGCGGCTACGTGAAGGATATCGCCGACCTTGAGCAGATCGTTCTCAAATCCAATCAAGGGGCTTCAGTCCAGCTCAAAGACGTTGCTCGCATCGAGCTTGCGCCGGATGAGCGGCGCGGCATTACCGAGATGAATGGAGAAGGTGAAGTTGTCTCTGGAATTGCGCTTCAGCGATTTGGAGAAAATGCGCTCTCGGTCATTCAAAATGTAAAGAAACGGCTCGCAGAGATTAGTCCAAGCTTTCCGGAGGGAGTGACGGTCGAACCCGTCTACGATCGCTCCGATTTCATTTATCGGGCGATAGA